>JAJZVJ010000003.1 GCA_021845705.1 bacterium | reverse complement strand
TAAGAGTTTTGCAGACTCTCGCCTTACCACTTGGCCACCGCACCGTGTCCCAATATCTTACCAAACTTAAAGAAAAAAGGCACCCCCCTTTGCCTCTCCAGATAGAGAAAACAGAGCAGGGATTCATTTGGCAAGATGCAATATACTTAACATCATTAGCCCTTGCGCCCATCACTCCGCATTATATATGCCATAAATGCAATATTGGCTGCATTATTCATATTTAATATGATGAATACATGAACAGAACCTTTACAATAGAACTTTCTAAATGGAAAGAGGCCAAAGACCGGAAACCGCTTCTATTGAAGGGCGTGCGACAGTCTGGCAAAACCTATCTTCTCAAAGAGTTCGGCAAAAAAGCTTATGCCGACCTCGCCTATTTTAATTTCGAGGGCAATGAACCGCTCCAAAAGTGCTTCGACCGGGACCTTGATCCGCAAAGGCTCATCTCCGAACTGGGCGTATTCCACCGCCGGGCCATCAAGCCCGGGAAAACCCTGCTGATTTTCGACGAGATCCAGTTCTGCAGCCGCGCCCTGACGGCGCTGAAATATTTTTACGAGGACGCGCCGCAGTATCACATTGCCTGCGCCGGCTCCCTGCTCGGCATAGCTTTATCAAAGCCGCTGTCTTTCCCGGTGGGAAAGGTCGACCTGCGCACGCTGCGGCCGCTCGGCTTTTACGAATTCCTGCTGGCGAACCGGGAGGAGGAGCTGGCCGGCTTTCTGGCCGGGCTTCCGGCCGATAAAGAAGTCCCTGAAATGTTCACGGCGCGGCTGGAGGAGCTGCTCCGGAATTATTTCGTGTGCGGCGGCATGCCCGAGGCCGCCGCCAAATGGCTGGAGACTAACGACGTGGCCGAGGTAGAGGCGGTACAGCGGCGCATACTGGACGCCTACGAGCTGGATTTCGCCAAACACGCGCCGGCCGCGGATATCCCCAAGCTGAACCTCATCTGGAAGTCCATCCCGAACCAGCTGGCCAGGGAAAGCGGCAAGTTCATTTTCGGACACGCCAAGCCGGGCGCCAGGTCCAAAGACCTGGAGGACGCCCTTGAATGGCTGGTCTCGGCGGGGATGGTGCACAAAGTGGTGAAAATAGAAAAGCCGTTCATGCCGCTCTCGGCCTACGCCGCCCCTTCCTATTTCAAACTGTATGCGCCGGACGTCGGGCTGATGAGGAAGATGGCGGGGCTCCCGGCGGAGACTGTTTTCCAGGGACCGGAAACCTACAGGGAATTCAAGCACGCGCTGACCGAGAATTTCGCGTTGACCGAACTGCTTAACGCGGAGCTGGAGCTGCCTTTTTACTGGAGGTCCGGCAATACTGCCGAGGTGGATTTTGTGGCGCAATTCAACGGGCAAATAGTGCCCATCGAAGTAAAAGCGGGGCGCAACCGGGCGCGCAGCCTGGCGGAATACAGAAAAAAATACGCTCCGGGGATTTCCATCAAGACCTCCCTTGAGAACGTGGGCGGGAAAGAAGTAAAGAACATCCCGCTGTACCTGCTCTGGCGTCTTAAAGCTTACCTTTAAGAAAACCGGCAAAAAGATAGCACAGGCAAGGAAAATTGTGCCAGTGACCGGCAAGCCATAAATCTCAAAGCCCCAGGCGGGACTGCGCCCTATAATACCAAAAGGCCGGCTTTACCTGACACTTTTCGCTCTCAGCGCAGATGCGGCGCCTTTGGGTCGTGATGTTTGAAGTTTTTTACTACCAGTTCGGGAGAAGTTGTGACATAGCAGTAGAAGCACCCGCCGGGGCAGGTGTTGTCCATTCCTATATCTATGGTCTTCACGCAGCGGCAGCTTTCGCGCGACGGGCCCGGCGGGAGGGCGGCTATCTGCCAATTAACAGTAGGCGGTCAGGTTTCACGCCCTGGAGAAATTCACCGCAGGGCAGACAAAGCACATTGCCGGTTTTCAGGCGCTCCACGCCCCTGTAGAGGAACACGCATTCGGCCTCGGGGTAATCCTTTTTGAAAGCCTCAAGCGCTCTCAGGTTTTCCGGGCGTATCCTGGCCGTGTTCTTCACCTCGAAAGCGAAAAGCCCGTCCTCGCCGTAGACCACAAAATCCACTTCCAGGCCTTTAGGGGTGCGCCAGTAGTACAGTCTGTTCGCCTTCCCGCGATAATCAATCCAGGCGCGCAGGTGCTGGGCCACAAGGCCTTCCAGGGCGCCGCCGTCTATTTCCTGGGGGCGGTCAAGCGGGCCTTTGGGGCGGATGCTTCTGAAGACGCCGGCGTCGAAAAAATAAAATTTAGAATGTTCCACCAGCTTCCGCTTGGCCCGTTTACCAAAAACGCCCACCTGGAAACTCAGCAGGAGGTCCTCCAGTATCTTCAGGTAGCCTTCCACGGTTTTGCGCTCGGCCGCGCATTCCCGCGCCACCCCGCTAATGTTCAGCACGGCGCCGTGCGAAAAACTTACCGCCTCAAGGAACCGGGCGAAAGCCGGGATATTGCGCACCAGCGCCTCGGCCTGCACTTCCTCTTTGACGTAAAGGGCCAGGTAGCCGGCCAGGGTCTGGCCCGGCTCCCCGGCAAAACGCACCAGCGGCAGCAGGCCGGTCTCCAGCGCGGCTTCAAGGGAAAAAGAGCCGCCCAGTTCCGAAGCCATGAATGGGTGCATCGAAACGTTGACGGCCCGCCCGCCCAGCAGGTCCGCGCCGGTCTTTTTTATCTTGCGCGAACTGGATCCGGTCATTATAAAACGCAGGTCTTTGCGCTCCTCGATCAGGGAATGGATGACGCTCAGGATCTGCGGCACTTTCTGGATCTCGTCCAGCACGATATCCGTCCTGCCGGGGTTCGCGGCGATAATTTCGCGCAGCCTTTCCGGGTAGGCCGAATAAACCCGGAAAGTTTCCGGGGAAAGAAAATCCAGGAAAAGGGATTTTCCAAACCGTTCCCGCACCCACATAGATTTGCCGGTTCCGCGCGGGCCAAAGAGAAAAAAACTTTGTTTAGCCGGGTTTAAATGTCTTGAAATGATATCCATGATCGTCCAGTATTATTGTACAAAAGAATAAAACGGAAGCACAAATTCCATTTAAGGCCTTTAATTGGAATCTTAGATTCCATATATCACCCAACCGTGAACGATTAGAGGGATTTAGTATTGTACGGATTGGCGCTGAGCGCGGCGGTTATGTATTCGATGGCTTTACGGGCGCGGACGCTGTTGCCGGCGGCATCCACCCGCGGGGAGAAGGCGGCAATGCCGAAGCGGCCGGGGGCGACGGCGATAATGCCCCCGCCCACGCCGCTCTTGGCGGGCAGGCCTGTGCGGTAGAGCCAGAGGCCCGAGTCGTCGTAGAGCCCGGCCGTGGCCATGACCGCCAGGATGCGCGGCACATACTTACTGTCTATCACCCGCTTGCCGGTCACCGGGTTCTTCCCGCCGTTGGCGAGCGTGGCGGACATCACCGCAAGGTCGGAAGCGGAGACGGAGATGGCGCACTGGCGCGTATAAAGGTCGGTAGTGACGAGCGGGTCGGCATAGAGGCGGCCGTAGGAGTGCATAAGGACGGCTATGGCCCGGTTGCGGCCGTTGGTCGCGGACTCGGACCTGTATACTTCCTGGTCCACCTCCAGCTTCCGGCCGGCAAAAGCCTCGTGCATGCCGAGGATCCTTTTCCATTTCTCCGCCGGGGTTCTCCCTTTTATCAGGCTGGTGGTGGCTATGGCGCCCGGGTTCACGAAAGGGTTCATCTCTTTGCCCTTCGTCTGCTCTATGGCCATAATGGAATTGAAGGCCTGGCCGGTGGCGTCGGCGCCTATCTTGGCCAGTACCGCCTCGTCGCCGACCTCCTGAAGAGCGCAGGCGAGCGTGAACACCTTTGAGATGGACTGGATGGTGAACCGCGAGCCGGCATCACCCTTTTCCTCCGTCTTCCCGTCCACCGTCACCAGGGCGATGCCGAAAAGTCCCGGGTCCATCTTGGCCAGCGCCGGAATGAAATCCGCGTTCCTGCCTTCCGCAAGCTTCCGGAACTTCCCATGGGCGGCGTCTATCGCCGCCCGGAATCGGTCTGTTTTCGGCATAAATGATGTTATTGTAATGATACCAAAAAAGACCGGCGCCGCTATGCGCGGACATCTTCATCACAGCCAGGTCCCGGCCTACCCCTTAAAGGGTATATGCCAAAAGCGCGGAAAAAGTTATCCTGTCCGGGGATTGTTTTCATAGGGGGGAAATATGGCAGACAAAAACAAAGATACGGACGCCGCGGCGCGGGAACTGGATAAAACCTTCAACTCCATCGGCGCCGTTGTATGGCTGGTAGACGCGGATCGGCGCATTCTCCGCGCCAACCGGGCCACGGAACGGGTTTTCGGCCGCCGGGCGGACAAGGTGCAGGGCCTGCATTGCTACGAGATAGCGCACGAAGAGATGCAGCCGCCGGAAAGCTGCCCTTTCAAACCGGCTTTGAAAAGCCTGAACTGCGAAACAACAGAATTTAAGCGCGGGGGGAATATTTTCAAGGGGACAATATACCCGTCAATGGACGAAGCCGGGCGCTTCGACGGGGCGGTACATATATTCAACGATATCACCAGGCTTAAGGAAACCGAGGCCGGAAACGAAAGCCTTATGAAGCGGCTGGCGCAACAGGAAAAAGAGATGGGGGATTTCCTTTACCTGGCCACGCACGATATGCGCACGCCTCTGGTCTGCGTGCAGGGCTTTACGGAAAACCTTAAACGGGATTTCCAGGAACTGGAAGGCCTCCTTAAGCGGGCCGGGCTGCCTGAGGAGATAAAAGCCCAGGCCCTTGCCCTTACCGAGAACCTCATCCCCGAGTCTCTGGATTCCGTAGCGTCCTCCGCGCTGAAAATAGGCCAGCTGCTGAGCGGAATACTTAAAGTCGCCAAGGCCGGGACCATGCAGATGCGCCCTGAAACATTGGACGCCGGGGCGGTGCTGAAAAGCGTCCTGGCGGCCCACGCGTACCACCTGAAAACGGCCGGGGCGGCGGTTAAGGCAGGAACGCTGCCTCCCTGCGTGGCCGACCCAGATGCCTTAAGCCGGATCTTCACCAACCTGCTGGAGAACGCCATAAAATACCGCGATAGAAGCCGCAAACTTGAGATCGAGGTGCGCGGCGAACCGAACGGCGGCACGGTGGTCTACAGCGTGGCCGACAACGGGCTTGGGATAAAGAAACCGGACCTGCCCAGGATCTGGGATATCTTTTTCCGCGGAAGCATACCCGTAAATGACAAGGGCGAGGGGATAGGCCTTACCATGGTGCGGCGCCTCGCCGCAAAGAACAACGGCAGGATCTGGGTCGAGTCCGAAGCCGGGAAAGGCTCTGTTTTTTTATTGAGTTACCGCGGTGACCGGGCTCTCCCGCGCGCCCCAAGCCGGCTATGGAGCCCGGCAATTTCAACAATAAGACCTCCACCTCCAGGCGGGCCGCCTGCCGCGGCATGGTAATTTTACCTATAGCCCAACGTATAATTCCGCATAGAGGAGGACGACAGGCAAAAGATAGTATACTTGAACAAATATCGGCGCGGGGCTTAGGTCCCGCAATTCAAAAGGAGACACTAATATGAGGACTTTACTGCTTTTGGTTTGCCTGGTCGCGGCAGGTGCGGGCCCGTTGTGGGCCCAGAAATCGGGCGACGTCGGGCTGGGAGTAGTTCTCGGCGACCCTACAGGGGTGACGGCCAAGTTCTGGCAGAACGGCGGCCGGGCCATCGACCTCGGGGTGGGGTTCAACAACAACGTGACCGTGTACGGCGATTACTTATGGCACAGCTATACGGTATTCCGCCAGCCTTCTTCGGGCAGGTTGCCGGCCTATCTCGGAGTGGGCGCCCAGCTCGGGAACTCGTCCCGCAATAACAGCAGCCTGGGGCTGCGCGGGGTAGCGGGGCTTGCCTACTGGCTGCCGCGCGATCCCCTGGAGATCTTCCTCGAACTGGTTCCCGTACTGCACTTTTCCCAGGGCGGCACGGAGCTTAACGCGGGGCTGGGCCTGCGGTATTACTTCAAATGATCCGCCGGAGGAAAACGCGAATGAAAAGAACACAGGACATAAATATCCCGATCAGCGGTTCCCTCCGCGGCAAGCCGGATAAAGGAGAGCTCCTTCAGCTGCTGCGCGCGCTGGACCCGCGGCTCCACCCGCCCAAGACCGGCGGGGGCCCCGGGAACAGGTTTTCCCTGGCCCGGAAAAGCCGGATAACCCGCGACCTGCTGCGCCGTCACTTCGTGCTGCGGGTCGCGCAGATCACCGGGGTACCGGCTGAAAAACGTTTCGAAGCAAATCCGGGGGACCTGTGATCAGGCTCCTTCTTAATCTCCTGGTCAGCAGCCTGGCCGTATTAGCGGCCGCCCGCCTGCTTCCGGGGGTGGCCGTGGACAGTTACGTCACCGCTATCGTTGTCGCGCTCGCCCTGGGGATAGTGAGCGTGATGCTCGCGCCCGCGCTGCTGCTGCTGACCCTCCCGCTCAATATTCTGACCCTGGGCCTGTTCACCTTCGTAATTATCGGCGGGCTGGTGATGTTCACCGCGTGGCTGGTACCTGGATTCCGCGTGGCCAGCTTCTGGTGGGCGCTGGCCTTCGCCTTCCTGCTTTCGCTGATCAACGCCGTCTTCCACGGGGTAAAAATGCCGCGATGAAAGGCTCTCCTGCGGTTCCGGTGGTGACCAAGCGGGTACACCTTATAACCTTCCTGGGGGCGCTTTTCGCCTGCACCGCCACCGTCTTATGGATGACAGGCCCGTTCCTGCTGTCGCTGTTCCTGGGCGGGACGCTGGCCATGCTCGCCTACCCGGTGTATCACTGGCTCCTGTCAAAAAAGTCCGGGCCCCGGCTGGCCGCATCCGCGGTCACGGCTCTTTTGCTCCTGCTGGTCATGGCGCCGCTGACCGGGTTTTCCATACTGGCCGTAAAACAGGGGATAACCGTCGGCCGGGAGATGGCCGAGCTTAAAGAGTTCTCGCCGAAGGCGCTCACCGCCGTCCTGAGCCGCTGGCAGGTGGTCAAGACCCTGATCGGCGACCCGGAGGCGGTCAACGCGCGGCTCAAGGGCGCCATCCAGTCCACCGGGGAATTCACCGGCGCCGCCGTCCTTAAACTGGGCAGAGGGGTCCCGGAACTTCTGCTGCAGCTTATCCTGGCCATGCTCGCCTTCTTCTTTTTCCTCCTCAACGGCGGGGAATTCATGGACTGGCTGCTCGGCCTCGGCGTACTGGACCGGAACGTACAGCAGGAACTGGTGAGGTCTTTCCGGGACACGACGGTCTCCGCCGTGCTCGCCAGCCTCGCCGCCGCCGCTTCCCAGGCGGCTCTGATAGCGGCCGGGTTCCTGGCCCTGGACGTGCCTGGCGCGTTCCTGGCCGGCGGGGCGACTTTTATATTCGCGTGGATACCCATGCTCGGAAGCGCCCCGGCTTCGCTGGCGGGTATGATATATCTCTATGTAACGCACGGCTCTTCCGTGAAAATAATTCTGATGCTCTGCCTGTCGCTCTCGGCCGGCCTGGTGGACAACCTGGTCCGTCCCCTGGTCCTCAAGGGCCGGAACGATATGCACCCGCTGGTGGGGCTGGTCGCCATCATCGGCGGCCTCCGGCTGTTCGGCATACAGGGCGTCCTCCTGGGGCCGATCCTGGCGGCGATGCTCATCTCGCTGCTCAAGATCTGGCCGCTCATCAGGGGCCAATTCGGCATAGGCGCCGCGGCCGGCTCCGCCGGCCATGGACTGGTGCAGGATAGCCAAAGACATAGTGCTTAAGCCCGGACCTGCGCGGAGCCCGCTCAAGACGGTCTCAGCGGGGGCCGCAAGGACAAAAAACCTCCGGACCGAAAGACATCAGCCTTATTACGCGTCATGTGAAATTTTAACCGCCCCCCCTGTGATTACGGGAGAATACCTGTTAGACTATAGGTATGCGGAATATCCTGCTTGCCGTTCTCTTCCTGCCCCTTTCTTTCGCTTACGGTACGCTCCAGCCGAGCGTGAGCCGTTTGCGGATGTACAATACCCATACCCACGAGCGCATCGACGTGGTTTACCGCCGGGGCGGCGCCTATGACCCGGCAGCGCTGGCCAAGCTGGACTGGTTCCTGCGCGACTGGCGCGCGGAGAAGGTCAAACACTACGATCCCCGGCTCTTCGACCTGCTGGGCGAACTCACTTCGAAAGTAAAGCGCCCCGGGGCCGAGATCCAGATCATCTGCGGCTACCGCACCCCGGCCACCAACGGGCTGCTCCGGAGCCGCAGCCCGGCCGTAGGCAGGAACAGCCTGCATATGAAGGCTGAAGCCATAGATATCCGCCTGCCGGGAGTGAGTACAGCCGGCCTGCGCGACGCCGCGCTCTCCCTTCATAGGGGCGGCGTGGGCTATTACGCCAGCTCCGCTTTTGTCCACGTGGACGTAGGCCGCGTGCGGCGCTGGTAAGTTACTGCGCCGCCAGCCGCGCCCGCTTGTCGAAAGCCTCCCCTTCCGCCGCGTCGCGGCCGTAGATATCCTCAAAGAACCGCACTTCGCCCCCCTCGTCCGCCACCGCGGTCCCGTACTGGATAAGCACCGGTATCGGTTCCCTAAGTTTGACGGTCACCGTTTCCGTCCCGTTCATCGCCGCCCTTATGCGCTCCGGCGTCCATTCCGGCCGGCCGCGCAGCACCCAGGCGGCCAGCGCCGCGGGATGTTCCACCCTGATGCACCCGTGGCTCAGGTCCCGCTGCGATCCCATGAAGCCCCGTCTTGAAGGCGAGCCGTGAATATACACGCTGTTGCTGTTGGGCATGAGGAACTTCACCAGGCCCAGCGCATTGCCGGGGCCGGGCCTTTGCCGGAGGAAGAGCCGGGCGGCCCTGAGTTCTTCCAGGACCGCCGCGCTGACCGCCCCGGAACTGACCACGGCGTCCGCTCCGTCAATGACGTCGATAGCGTGTTTTTTCAAATAAGAGGGATCCTTCTCCAGCTCAGCGACCATCTCCGTGCTCTGGATGCTCAGGGGAACGTTCCAGGGAGGGCGGAACACCACCTCGGTCAGCCGGCTGGAAAAAACCGGCGTCTGGTGTTCGAAAGACATCCCGACCACCACCTTCTGGGAAGGCTCATCCCCGGCGTAAAGACGGAATTCCGGGATATTGACGAGGATGGGCGGCCGGGAAAACCGGTGCGGCAGCCAGCGCCACCGCTCCAGGGCCAGCCGGAGCTGGCGCAAACGCAGGCTAAGCGGCGTGTTGAGCTGCCGCAGCGTTTGTTCTCCCAACCGCCCGTCCGCTGGCAGCCCGTGGCGGCGCTGAAATCTTTTCACGGCCTTCACGAGCGGCTTTGAATACAATTCCAGCCCCGTAACCGCCCGGGGCGGAAGATCTCCCAGCAGGCGCAGAAGGCGCGCCAGCCGCGGCACACCCGCGTAGCGCTCCCCCGGCTTTACGGGGGTGCCGGCGGACGGCAGCTGAGCGCCGTCATCGCCGGCGGCCAGCACGGTGTAGCGCTGGACCGCGCGGACCAGGCGCCGATAGGAGGGGAAGGGCGGCTCCAGCTCGCTGAACGCCGCCGCCACGTCAGCCGCGGAGAGGACGCGTTTGCGGAGGAACTCCGAAGGCCCGCGGATATCCGGCTCCACATCGAACTCCGCCTGGAAAGGCGCCGGGTTGATCCGGCCCAGGTGCAGGTCCAGGATGTAGCGCATCGCGCAGATGGTGAGCGCCAGGTCGAAGCGGAGAAGCTGGGACTCCGTGGCGGGCCGGCCGCGGCGCGTCAGTCCGGCCAGACGGTCCGCCCATAACGGGCCATCGTAGTCCTGGGCCAGCAAACCTTCATTGTCCGCGGCCTGCAGGCGCTTGATCACGATGCGGGCCTTTGCCGTAGGCCTGGAGCGCCGCACCCAGGTCAGGGTATAGCCCCCGGACCGGTAGAAGTCCCCGATCTCGGACTGGTAGCCGCCGAACGCCGGGGACTGGAGGGTTTCCAGGCGTCCGGCGGCCACCAGGCCGCGCAATTCGTTCTCGCCCGCTGGTGAAAGACGCTGCGGCTCCGCCGCAGAAGGAACTCCGGGGCCGGGGCCGGCGCTTGCCGCCGGGCTCGCGGAAGCCCGGAAATGGAAAAGAAGGAACGCGATCACGCAAAGACAGGCTAATATTAGCCCGAATTTCGCCGATATAACCCGTTTCGCCGGTTCCATATATTATTTCCGCATCAGAGCCTTCATGTTCTCATTCTCGGTTCTTTCCGGCTGGCCGCTCTTCTCCGGCTTCCCGGTCTTTTCAGCCGCCTTTGCCTTATCGGCCATCTCTTTTTTTGTCCTGTCAGCCTTTGCCCTCTTGCGGAACTCCGCCGATATCTTTTTAATTTTCTTTTCCACGGGGCCGAGCTTCAGCCCGAACTTGCCGGCTATCTTCCCCCAGCCCGCGACCGGCGGCCCCTGGCGCAGCGATACGATCTCATACAGGTTCTTATCCGTAAGACCGCCGTGCATTTCCTGGGCCAGGGCCAGCGAGATCGCTATCTCGCTGTCGCGCATTTTTCTGAACCGCAGGCCCATTATGCGGCCGTCGTCCACCCCGAACTCGGCCTTTATCCCGGCAGCCATACGCTCCTGGTCGCCGTGATGTTTTTTATCCAGCTCACTGGCGCTGGCCTCCAGCCTCTTCTCTTCACCTGTTTTTTCCTGGGCTAAAACGGGAAGACCGGCCGAGAATAGGAAGAACCCCGCCAACACCAGCTGAATTTTCCTGTTTTTCATTTTTATTACCTCATTTTATCCGCCTCTTAATTAAAACCTGCCGCTGAAGCCGGCGCCCATGGCCAGATCCGGGCTTCCGTCGGACAGCCCCAGCGTCAGCCCGACGGCGAGCTGAAAGCCGTCCCTTAGGCTGTAAGAAAGCGTGCCGCTGAAACTGCGCGGATCGGCGTTGCCGTCTACAATAGCGCTCCGGGTCTCGTAAAGCACGGTAAGCGCTAGGTTCTTGCGCAGCGGGCAGTACAAGCCCGCGTCCACCGCGAGCTCGTTATTAAAATTAACACCGGCCGGATCCCCTATAATGGTGTAGTAGGCGTCGGAAAGCAGGGTCAGGGCCGGGGTCACCTCCTTAGCGAATTCAAGCCCGACGCCTTCATCCAGCTCGCCGGTGCCCAGGCCCTTGTTCTTGTCCGCGGTGGGAAGTTTTAGTTTGCCGGCCAGCGCCAGGTCGAAGGACCTCGGCCCGTCCAGTTCGAGCGTATAGGAACCGCGGAGCAGCATATCCCCGGGCCCCGACGCGGAGGAACCCGCCGCCGCCCCTATCCCCTTGGCTTTCCGGACAGGATTACCGCCTACACGGGTCACCTCTCCCGTAGAGCTTTGGCGCAGGTACGGCACGGTTACGGAAAAACCCGCGTTGTCATATTTGCGCTTGAGCGTGAAAGGGATATAGACGGAATCCGTACGCACCGCGGAGCCGTATTTGCCGGTGTCATAGTTGAAAGCCGAATTGAATTCCCAGCCGGCCGCCGGGGCGGCCGCGGGCAGCAGCGCCCCCCAGGCGGCTGCCGCCAGGAAGGCCAGCAATAGTTTCCCCGGTTCATCGAAAGACAATTTCATAGTGTTCCTTGCGGGCAGGCAGGGGCGGACTTCCGCGCCCGTACTATACCATACCCTTCCCGCGCCTCAGCCGCAATGCGGAGTAGTACCAGCCGCCATAGGTAATGTTCCCGCGGACCGGGACCTACTTTCCCTCCTGCGGAGAAGTGTTAGTTTTCTCTTTATCCAAACGTACCCCCCCGCCCATCGCTTCGCCCGGCTCCCGCAGCCTGGACACTCTTTTTTTACGCCGTTTTTCCGGCTTCCCGGATCCGCCCGCTTTTTCCCCGCGCGCGCCCTTCCCGGCCGCGGCAGGTTCCGGAGCTTTCTCCTCCACCCCGACTTCCGCGGCGGGAGCCCTGGCAGGCAAAGGAGCCTTGGGGGCCTCGCCATACCTGCCGCCCTCCCGCGGCGCTCCCCAAAAAAACAGAAGTACCGCGAGCATGATAGCGGCGAGCGCCAGTATTATGAGTCTTGTTCTGGTCATATTTAAAAAGCCTGGCCCCCGAGTATGGACAGCGACCAGCGCGCGCGGTTAGAGCCGCCGTTGAGCGCGCGGGCCAGGTCTATGCGCACCGGGCTGTTGCCGGCCGAACGCGACGGGGCCACCCGAAGCCCCACGCCAACGCTGTTCTTAAGGTCGCCCAGCTTTACCGCGCCCCCCACAGGCCAGACATAGCCGGAATCGCAGAAGACGACCGCTCCCACGTCCAGCAGACTATACAGGTCATCCCAGACATAGACCCGGTCCTCCAGGTTCAGCAGGAAGCGGCGGTCGCCCGTGAACTGGCCGACGCCGTAGCCGCGCAGGCCGTTGAACTCGCCCAGGACCAGCGGCGCGTTAGGGTCGAGATGCCAGCCGAGGTCCAGGCCGGTATGAAAGGCCAGCGTCTGGTATCTGAGGCCGCGCAGGAAATACTCGGCGTTGAACGAGAAGAGAACGCGGCCGTTCTCCCCGTTGGCGTATACCGAACTGTAACTGGAATTCAAGAGCAGGAGCTGCTCGCCCCAGGTGAATCCCTTACGCACTACCAGGCCGGGAAGGATCTGTGTCTGGTCGGTCCCCAGTGAGCGGATGGCCGGCGCCAGCCCGAGCGTGGGCAGGACGCCGAGCCCGAGATTATAATCCTCATCGTGCGTGTATTTATTTATGCGGCGCACTGTCAGGAAATCCAGTTCCTCCCACTCCGCGCCCAGTTGGAATACCACCGACCGCTCCCGGGCCGGGACCGGGCCCGTGGAATCGGCGCGGTGGGCCAGAAGGCTTAACTTGATGCGCCGCGTTCTCTCGGTGGACGGCGCCAGGGAGAAGCCGTAGCTGACCCCGGCCTCTTCTACCCGGCGGGTGACCGGGCTGGTGGAGACCGAGACATAGCTTATGGTAGCGCCCATAGCCGTACGCGCGATAGAGGCGTAGAAAGGACGGTCCAGGGACAGCGACAGCCGCTGGCCGGTAGGAGCTGTCTGGGCGTCCATGGAGTACTGAAGGTGCTTGTTTTGAAAGAACTGAAGGTCGTTATAGCTGAACGACTCGGATGCCACGCCCCAGTCGCGGTTGTAAACCGCGGAGCCCGCCTTGCCCGTACCCAGGATATTTCCCTCCGCCAGCCCCGCTTTTATGCTGGTAGCCCCCCCGGCGCGCTTGTAGTTAGCTACAAGTTCGAGGCTCCAGGAGTCGTACGTGTGCACCGTCACGTCCACCGTGCCGCCCTTATTTATCACCGCCTCTATCTCCGCGCGCCGGATGAAGGGCAGGGCGCGCAGGTTGCGTTCCGTCTCCGCGGCCAGGGCCGCGTTATAGCGGTCGCCGACCGCAAAGAGCAGCTCGCGCATGATAACATGCTCACGCGTACGGTAATGGATCTTGTTCGCCACGCGGTACAGCGCTTTATTTTCCGGCGCGACTTCGGTATTGAAGACGCTGTTGCTGTCTATCGTGATCGAAGAGATAACAAGCCCGGTCGGCAGGCGGAGCGCCGCGCGCGGGGCCGCCGCCAGCGGCGCCGCATACATGAAGACAAGCAGGATAAAGCAGCGCATAAAGACCGGGCTAACGCGCAATTACGCCCATCGTCAGGGATAAATTACGCTCCACGCCCGCGGCGGAGGCTCCGTTATCTAAGCTGCCTGCCGAGATGCACCCAGGCGCCTTTGAGTTCTTCCGTCAGATGTTTCAGTTCCGAGGCGCTTACCCTGTCGAGCCTGGCGTAGCGTATCGCGACCTCGTCCACGATCGCGTAGTAGGCCTCTTCGCTTATCTCTTTAAGGTCCTCCACTTTTTCCAGGACTTCCCCCTTCATCTTAAGCGTCCAGCCGGTTATCTTCTTCCGGTTCTCGGCGCCCTTCTTGCCGTACAGGAAATAAGTTCCCAGCGCGGCTACGGCCGCCAGCCCGATCCCCGCCCCTATCATGTTTTCTGTCTTTGTCATACCGCCTCCTTGTGTAAACACCGTATTAAACGGTTAAAGAAACACTGAAACTATGGTGCCCCTGCCTCGCGGCAGGGGCACCCCCTCTCCCCCAATGAAAACGTCGGGCTTTCCCGTTGCCGCCGGACGCTATTACCTCCGTATGGCTATAGGCCCGGGGACGGCCGGTTCTGCCGCTCTTCCCGGCAGCCGAATTTATAGGTCAGGCTGAACCTGTGAGAGGTTCCCAGTTCGCCGGCGGGCACCATGGCGTAGTCCAGGGTCCAGGCGCGGCTAAGCGTATAGCCCAGGCCCAGCGTCAGGCCGGTCAGGCCGCTCAGCTGGGGGTCGGGGTAGCTGGCCTGGTAGCCGGCGCGCAGAGCAAGCACCTTGGTTTTCTCTTGTATGTTGCCGAACAGATATTCTCCTCCAAGCTGAAGGCGGGTCATCGCTTTGTTCTGCAGCTCGCCGGAAGCGGCAAGCAGCAGGTGTTCGTCCAGGGCCCATGCGGCCCCCAGGCGCAGTCCCGAAGCCAGGCTTTGCCCCCCGAGCTTGCTGCCTAAGTTAATGTTCGAATAGGACACGCCAAGATCCAGGGCGGGAAGCAGGGCATACAAGAACCCGATGTCGGTGGTAAAGGCGTTATAGGTCTTACCGGCGAACTGCGACTGGTTATCTTTCAGCGCTATGCCTCCGGAAAAGGCGGGCAGCAGTTCCATTCCCCAGCCCACGCTGCCCGAAAAATCACCTGCGTGATAGCTGCCGGCCGGGAACCCAAGTTCGTCCCTGCCGCTGAAACTGCCGTAATTCACATAGCCCAGCGAAGCCGCCAAACCGCCCAGGGACGCCCCCCTGCACTCCGCTTTAACGTCGTCACCCGGCTTCCCCCGGCAACCCTCTTTGATCCCGCCTACCGGCATTCCTATGATCGCTGTCTCCTGGACGGTATCGCCAAGGCCCGAGTTATGGTGCAGCCCTAGCTCCGTGCAGTCCATCCGGCTCAGACCGGCCGGGTTCCAGAGCAGCGACGCCGACCCCTGCGGGACCGCGACGACCGCCGACCCCATGGCCGTGGCCCTGGCCGTCCCCGCGGACTGCTGCAGCGGCAGGGCCTTTGAACCTGCGGAGTAATATGTATCCCCGGCCGAAGCCGGCCCGCTTAGCGCGGCTGCGCAGAGAAATCCTATGCCGATAGTCGATATTTTCATGAAAATCCTCCAGTTAGTGCTTAACCACGAACTTCTTCACGCTCGATTTGCTCGAAGTTCCGTTGTCATATTTCTTTTCCAGCCGGTAAAGGTACACTCCGGGGGCGAGCCTGCCGGTATTGAGCGAGGTGTTCTGGGCGCCGGCCCCTTTGGCGTATTCCAGCTTGGCCGCCAGGTCCCCGACCGCGTTATAGACCCGGATCTTGACCGTCCCGGGGGATTCCATGCAGTAGGCAAAGTCCGCCTTGGCGCCGGTCGCCGGCGAGGGGAAAAAGAAGTCTTCTCCGCAGGCGCCGGTGTCCGTAACAGGCGAGGCGGCATACCTGTAGGTCGCCGAGCAAGTGCCGGAAAGGGTTGTTATAGTCAGCGGAACCGCGCCCGGAGTAAGAGTCCCGGAAAGCGGATGCCTGGGAGAGACCGCGGTGATCACGTCGGAGGAAGCGTTGGCGGCATAGGACCGGGCGTTCACTCCGTCGAAAGTCACCCCGGTGCTCGTGCTCAGGAAACCGGTGAAGTTGGAGATGCTGATGGTGACCGTAGTTCCCCCGACCATGAACCCGTAATCGGGGTTGAGGCTGTTTATAGTGCAGGCGACCGGCGGCGAGGGGGTGCCTATCTTGGCGATAAACGCGTCATAAGGGCCGGATATCGCCGCCTGGAACGGACTGGCCGTCGGGAACCCCGCTGAATTCGTCCAGCCGGTTACGTAAATATTGTTCGCACTGTCCAGGGCGATCCCCTGGCCCGCGCTGTCCGAGAGGGTCCCTCCCAGGTAAGAAGAGAACCCGATGGTCCCGCCGGTGGGTCCGAGTTGCGTCACGAACCCTTCCGCGGTGCCGACCAGCGTTCCCTGCCCGGAGATCGGGCCCACTACAGGGAAGTCGCCGGAGTAGGTGTGCCCGGTCACGTAAGCGTTGCCCGCCCCGTCCACCGCGATAGCGGCGGCGGTATCGGCGCCCGAGGCGCCCAGGTAGGTGGAATACACGCCATCGTTGGTCAGACCGCCGTTGCCTATATGAAGTTTGAATACGAAAGCGTCTTCCGCGGTCCCTTTGGTGGTCTGCCCGACCGGGACGAAGCTGGAGCCGGGGAAATCCCCGGAAAGGGTCCAGCCCGTTATATAGACTATATCCGTGCCGCCCAGGGCGATGCCGGTGCCCTCGTCCTGGTCGCCGCCGCCGACATAAGTTACATAGACCCAATTGGCCCCCGTCGGGTCCAGTTTAGCTATGAAAGCGTCGTTGGACCCGGTAACGGTCAGTTTGAACGCCGCAAGCGAGGGCGGCGCCACCGGGGTTACCGGGAGGTTGGCTGAAGTCTGGCCGGTAATATAGGCGTTGCCCAGGCTGTCGATGGCGATAGCGTTGCCGCGGTCTATGCCGGTGCCGCCCAGGAAGGTGGAATACACCTGCGCGCCTGCGGCGCTGAATTTAGTCACGAAAGCGTCCGTCGCCCCTCCGCCTCCTATGACCGTCTGCGCCGCTCCGGCCGTGGTGACGAAATCAGGTGAGGCCGAGTTGGTAAAGCCGGTCACATAGGCGCTGCCCGCGGCGTTGACGGCTATTCCTTTTCCGTTCTCTTCGCCGGCCCCGCCGAAGCGGTCCGCGTAGACCAGGGCCGTGCCGGCCGCGCTGAACGCCGCCACGAAAGCGTCCGTCCCGCCGAGGCCGCCGATAGTGGCTTCACCGGGGATAGGCCCGGTGGTCGAGCCCGTAATATATACTTTGCCGGTGCCGTCCACGCCGATGCCGAGCCCTATATCGTTTCCGGCGGCGCCGTAAAGGGTAGACCACGCAAGCGTTCCATCCGCGTTGACCTTGGTCACGAACGCGTCGAAGGCTCCGGTGCCGTAGGCGGCCTGATATTTTCCCGCGGTCCCGGGGAAAGGCGCGGCGTCGGTTTTCCCGGTCAGATAAGCGTTGTTGGAGGCGTCGACGAAAATAGCGTTGGAGTAATCGTTCGCGGTCCCGCCCAGGTAGCTGGAATAGGCCAGCGCGGGGTCGATCACCAGCTCTTTGCTCCTGATATAGTTCCCGACTTCGAACCGGACGTGGTTGTTAGCCGCCAGCACATAGCGCCCTTTTACCGGAACCCGCCTTGAACCCAGCGTCTGGTACAGCTCGGGAGCCTTGTAGGTAAGCTCGCCGCCCTCGACGCGGAGGACCAGGTTGCCGCGGGGGTCCAGCCGGAGGCTTTTGGCCCCTTCAAAACCAAGGAGGATGCGCCACGGGTTCGCGCCGGGGGCCACCACGAAATCATGTTCCACCTTCCCCTGGCTGAAGCGGTAGACCATGTCTATACCGGGGTACACCTGGCCCAGTTCCACCCTGGCGTAATGCTCCGCCCCGGACCGCCATCCGGAACTGTCCTTGCCTAAAATATAATTGCTATACCCGGGCAGGATGTCCCGGCCCCGCACGGCGAGGCTGGCGTTGGCGCCCTTCAGTTTCATGCGCACCACCCCGGGTTCCGCCCCCGCGGTGGAGGCCGCCCGGGGCAATACGATGACGGCCTCAGCGGCCGTTAGGTACAGGCTGTAGCCTCCGGCGCGGGTGAAGAACTTCACAGCGGCGTCGGTCTGGCCGCGGTTGGCTTCAAAATACAGAGGAAGCTTTACCTGCCTGGCGGGCAGTGCGCCGGTTCGCGCTGTTTTCGCGCTGCTCGGCGGGAGCGCTGGCTCGAAGCCCGCAAAGGCCGGGCCCGCTGGGCCGGCTATCAGGGCTACCGCGGCGAACAATCTGCCGATCCGGCTGAACAAAGGAATCAATCTCATTTTTATACCCCTTATATGTTCCGCTAAAGTTGGTGTGCGTTAAGTATAGCCCATCGCCTTTGCGGCATCTATTCGGAATTCTGCGTGTCCTGCTCCGTATTGCTACCCATACATCCCGCCCGGCCGGCGGTTACTTCAGCGAGCTCAGCCCGTGCTGGATGGCGTACTTGGTAAGGCCGGCGACGGTGTGTATCTCGAGCTTGCGCGCCAGATGCTCGCGGTGCGTCTCCGCCGTCCGGACGCTGATGCCGAGTTTTTCCGCTATCGCTTTATTGGAAAGCCCTTCGGCAAGCAAAGTTAAAACCTCCCGTTCCCTCCCCGTCAGCGCGGGGCCGTTTTGCGGGGAGGAAGTTTCCGGCGCCGGGGCCAGGAGAGAATCCGTCATGCCGGCCGGGAAATGCAGGCCGCCCCGGAAGACGTGCCTTATAGCCTCGAGCAGTTCGGACGTGGGCTGGTCCTTTACAACGTAGCCCTGCGCGCCGCAGCGGGCCATACGCACCACGTACTCCTCGCTTGAGTGGATGCTGAAGGCTATGATCCTGGCCCTGGGGACCAGGCGGCGCAGGCGGCGGGTAAGCTCCCCGCCGTCAAGGGTGGGCAGGTTCACGTCGACCACTATAACATCGGGCGCTGCTTTTATGACCTTCCGCAGGGCCTCCGGCGCGTCGGAAGCCTCCCCCACCACTTCTATAGCGTGGCTGGCCAGGTAGGAACGCACGCCTTCACGGACGACAGGATGGTCGTCTACAAGGAAAACCTTGATCTTATTCGCTTTCCCTTCCGGCACAGGAATCCACCTCGTATCTGAATTTATAATCCCCCGCCGCGATCCCGCGGCGACACAAGAACGCCGCTCACGCGCGCGCAACTCCGGGAGCTGCGGGTCTATCTAGAGGATACAGAACGGGGCGGGCCCTGCCAATGCGGAATTATACTAGGGACGGACGGGGATACTACGTAGGGACTTCAGGTCTTTTCCGGGGCGGAACAGTGCAGCGGCGTGAGGCCGTGCTTGATGGCGTACTTCGTAAGCCCGGCGATGGTGGCGATATTGAGCTTGTGCGAGAGGTGCTCGCGGTGCGTTTCGGCCGTGCGCACGCTGATACCGAGCTTTCGCGCCACCTCCTTGTTCGCCAGGCCCCCGGCAAGGAGGATGAGCACTTCGCGCTCGCGCGCGGTCAAAGCGGTTTCGCCCTCCACGCCGGAGGAAGGTTTGGACTCCGGGGCAAGGATAGCGTCGGACATGCCGGGAGGGAAATAGAGGCCGCCTTTATGCAGGCTGTGGATGGCCTCCACCAGTTTGGCGGTGGGCGTATCCTTCATCACGTAGCCGTGCGCGCCGCAGCGGGCCATCCGCACCACGTATTCCTGGCTGTCATGCACGCTGAAGGCGAGGATCCTGGCGCCCGGGACCGACTGCCGCAGCCGCCGGGCGAGCTCGCCTCCGTCCAGGGACGGCAGGTTCACGTCCAGCACTATCACGTCCGGAGCCAGCTGTTTTATCTTTTTCAGCGCCTCCGGCGCGTCGGAAGCCTCACCGACCACCGAGAACGCGCCATCGTTAGTCAGGCAGCAGCGCACCCCCTCGCGCACGGCGGGATGATCGTCCACCAGGAATACTTTTATCTTTGCCTGTTTCCGGCCCTTCACTTTGAGCCTCCTTCAAGACCCGCTAAAGGGGCGCGGACGCAGAGCGTGGTCCCGGCGCCGGGAATGGACCGAAGCTCTATGGAGCCCCCGACGGATTCCGCTCTCTCGCGCATGCTGGCCAGGCCGATGCCCCGCCCTTTCAGCCCCCGCCTGTCTCCGTGGGCGAACCCTATCCCGTTGTCGCTCACCCTCAAGACTATCTCGCGCCCCTGGCGGGAGAGGTCCACCGCGGCCATGGTTCCCTCGGAATGCTTGCCTATATTATTGAGCGCCTCCTGGGTGATGCGGAAAAGCGCCAGCCCCAGCTCGGGCGCGACAGCTTTCCTCACACGCCCGGTATGCAGCGCTACATTTACTCCGTCGCGGCCTTTGAACTCGCGGCAAAGCGTGCGCAGGGCCGGTTCAAGGCCCAGGTCCTCCAGTTCAGAAGGCATCAGGTTCTTGGAAACGCGGCGGATCTCCGAGATCGCGCGGTCCAGCAGCCCCCCCAGCTCCAGCATTTTCGCGGCCGCCCGCCCGTCAAGGGCGATCTCCCCCGGCAGGGACTCCATCCTGAATTTTACTCCGGAAAGGGTCTGCCCGACGCCGTCATGAAGTTCGCGCGCAAGCCGTTTGCGCTCCGTTTCCTGGGCGGAAATAACGCGCGCGTGCAGCCTGCGCAGCTCGCGTTCTACCCGCTTTTGTTCCGTAATATCCCGTTCGATGGTGGCCACTTCCGCCGGGAAACCCCTCTCATCCTTCAGGACGGTGACCGTAACCAGCACGTCCAGCGCCCTGCCGTCCTTAGCGCGGCGCCGGGTCTCGACCGGCGCCGGTCCTTGCCCCCGGGCCGACAGCCGTATGACCTCCCGCGACCTGCCGGGCGTTTTTTTAGGGATCAGGCGCCTGACGTTCATGCCCAGGGCCTCCTCTTCGGTATAGCCGTACATCCTTTCCGCTCCCTTGTTCCAGGCGAGGATACGGCCCTTGAAGTCGCGTATCAGCACGGCGTCGGCATAATCGTGCACCAGGGCGGCCAGCCGCAAGCGGCTTCTTTCCGGGAGCTGCCGGTCGCGGACGTCAAAAAGCTCGGGCTGAACGGGCTTTGCGCGGTAAACCTGCCGGCTGTGTTCGGCGGCCAGGGCGCCGGGGCCGTAGTTCCGGGCGCAGTTGCGCACCCAGAAGCGGACCGGCGCGCCGTGCCCCCTGTTTTTAAGCAGGCGCGGATAGAGCCTGCCGTTTATGGCGCCTAACGACCCCGTCTCACGGGAAAAGATCTTCCCTGAGCCGGAAATATCTCCAACCTCGCAGAATTTCATACCTCCCCCCTCTTACTTCCCGCCGCCCGGCGGGTTGCGCGTGCGCGCACATCAGCCGCCCCGGGCAACCTTGCCCGCCGCGGCGCCTGCGCGCGGGCCCTGCCGCCAGGGCGCCGCCAAAAAGCGGAACGCGCGTAAGAAAACCCGGTATAAGCGGAACAGAATGCGCGGGCCGTGTACCGGCCCGTCCCCCTAACCCGAATATAGAACATACCCGCGCGCAAGTCAAGTCTACGCCGGGCAAGCGAGAGGGCGGGCGGCGCAGGGTCCGGGGATCAAGGCGGTTAAACCTTCACACCGGTAACGGCCGCCGGCAGTTCGAACCAGAAGGTGCTTCCCTTCCCCTCTTCGCTGTCCACCCCGATGGCGCCGCCGTGCGCTTCCACCGCCAGCTTGCAGAAGGTAAGGCCGAGGCCCGTGGAATATTTCTGGCGCCCGGCGGGAAGTTCCACCTGCGCGAACTTCTCGAAGATCTTATGCCTGTATTCGGCCGCGATGCCCGGCCCGTTGTCGTGCACGCTCACGCATACCCGGTTGCCGGAAGACTCAATGCCCAGCCTTATCTGCCCGCCGTCTTTGGGTGTGAACTTTATCGCGTTAGCCAGCAGGTTCTGGATCACTCTGAGAAGGATATCGCGGTCCGCAAAGACCAGCGCCGGGGTTCCGGGCGGAACAAACCGGACCTCACGGCCTCCCAAAAGCGGCCTCAGCCCCGGGATGCTCTCTTCCAGGATGCGGCTTAGATCCAATTCCACAGGCTTCAATACCATCTGCCCCGCTTCCATCCTGCTTGTGTCCAGCATATCGCTGATTATCTGCATCAGCTGCTTTGTCGACTTCAAAGCCTCGTCTACGTAGCGGGCCTGATTCTCCGGAATGGTTTTCTCAGCGCTTTCTTTAATAAGTTCAAGGAAGCCGTGTATCCCCGCCAGCGGTGAACGGAGGTCGTGTATGATCATATGCACCAAGCTGTCGCGCAGTTTCTCCAGCGCGCTCAGCTTGTCGTACGCCTCCTGCAGCCTGAGCTTCTGCCGGCGCATTTCCAGGTGGGTCTCAACGCGCGCCTCCACCTCCTCGAACTGGAACGGTTTGGTGACGTAGTCGACGCCGCCGGCGCCGAAAGCTTTTACCTTATCCATCGTTTCGCTGAGGGCGCTCAGGAAAATAACGGGGATATCCTTCAGCTTTTCCTCGGCCTTCAGTTTCTCGCACACCTCGTAGCCGTTCATTTCGGGCATATTGATATCCAGGAGGATCAGGTCCGGCGGATCGTTACGGGCGGCCTGCAGCGCCAGCTCCCCGCTGACGGCGGCGCGCATTTTATACCCCCGCCCTTTCAGCATCACGGAAAGCAGTTCCAGGTTCGACGGCGTATCGTCCACCATCAGAATAGCTGGCGGGGTTTGGGGATCAAAAGATTTATCCATGCCGGGTTTCCTCCGAGACGATAGAGATCACTTCCACGGGTTCCTGTATGTTTTTGAAAAGCATCTTTCCTTTGGGTAAAAACGACGCGCACCCGGGACTGCCGCCTGCCGGGGCGCCGCACAGGGCCGCCTCCCGCGTATGGGGAGTGGTCAGGATCTCGCCCGCTCCGGCGGCGCCGCACAGGCGGCTGGCCAGGTTCACCACGTGCCCAAGGGCCGTATACTCCATGCGGTTGTGCGTTCCATAGGCGCCTACCACGGTTTCGCCAGTGGCTACGCCTATACCCAGCGGCCGGCAAGGCCGTCCCCCGGCCTGGCGTTCCGCCATCCACCTCTTGTGCGCCTGCTGGATAGAGGCGGCCGCGTCAAGGGCGCGCCGGGCGTGGTCGCTCTGCCGGAACGGCGCTCCGAACAGGGCCATAAACCCGTCGCCGAGGAACTTGTCCATCATCCCGCGCCCTGCCTCTATGCTCGCGACCATAACTTCAAGGAAGGAATTAAGGGTCTCCTGTATCTCTTCAGGAGCCAGCTCGTTGGCCAGGGAGGTGAAGCCGCGCAGGTCGGCGAATAATACGGTCAACTCACATCTCTCCATTTTAAGCAGTTCGCTTATCGGCCGGAGTTTCATCGTTTCCACCACGTCGGGCGAGACGAAGCGGGAGAACGTATATTCCAGGAACCGGTTCTTGTCTTTCAGGTACTCTCTCGCGGTTTTAAGCGTTAAATGCGTTTCCACGCGCGCCTGGACTTCCTCCAGGCGGTAGGGTTTGGTTATATAGTCCACGCCCCCCGCATTGAAGGCTTTAACCTTGTCTTTCAGTTCGTCGAGGGAACTTAAGAAAATTACCGGGATGTCTTTCAGTTTCTCCTCCTCTTTCAGCCGCCGGCACACCTCGTAGCCGTCCATTCCGGGCATATTGATATCCAGGAGGATAAGGTCAGGCGGATCGTTGCGGGCGGCCTGCAGCGCGAGTGCCCCGCTGAGAGCGGCCCTGAGCCTGCAGCGGCGCTCTTTCAGCATTCCGGAAAGCAGCTCCAGATTCGCGGGCATATCGTCCACGATCAGGATATTCGGAGCTTCCCCGCGGCCACCCGTATCTTCCGTCACGCGCTTACTCCTTTTTCAGCAGATCAAGTATGCGCTTGGTATCGTACTTTCCGGCCAGCGCGCGCAGCGTAGCGGCGAAACGCGTATCCTGGCCTTCCACACGGTCGCTCAGTTCCAGCAGCAGGTGGAAGTCCCCGTTGATGGCGGCTTCGCGAAGCCGGGAGAGCAGCCCGGGAGGCAGGCCGGCCAAGGCCCCCGGCTGCAGTTCTTCCCCCTTCCCCGCAACATCGGCCGCGGCCGGAGTTTCCTCCTCGTAAACATACTCCGCGCCAAGCAGGTTCCCCATCTTCTCGAACAACTCCGCTTCCCTGAAAGGCTTCAGCATCAGTTCGTCGGCTCCGGCCTTGAGCGCGTCGCGGTTTATTTCCCCGAATATGCTGGCGGTCACCGCGATGATCTTTACTTCCCCGCCGTCGGCCGCGGCCCGGACGCGGCGGATGGCCTCGTAGCCGTCCATGACCGGCATTCGCAGGTCCATGAGTATCAGCTGCGGGCGCCACTCGGCGAACTCTTTCAGCGCGTCGGCGCCGTTGACCGCCTGGCGGATGCCGAACCCCGCGTCGCTGAGCAGCTGCGTCAGGAATTCACGGTTATCCGCCTTGTCGTCGGCGACCAGCACCCTGTACCGCGGCTGGCCGGGCTTAAGCCCTTTCACCAGGCGCGGCTGGGCCTTTTCGGCCGTGGGAGCCGCCTTTTTAACGGTGACGGTAAAGCTGAAAACGCTCCCCTGTCCCGGCCGGCTGTTCACCGCGATATCCCCGCCCATCATGCGCGCGTAGCCGCGGCTTATGGCCAGCCCCAGCCCCGTCCCGCCCCCTCCCGCCCTTCCCGCTTCCGCCTGTTCGAACGGATGGAAAAGGCGGGCTAATTCCCCGGGCGCTATGCCCGGGCCCGTGTCCTCCACTTCAGCCGTAAGGTCAAATCCCCCCTCCGCGCCCGGCCTGGCGCCCACGCGCAAAGCGACTTCGCCCTTCTCCGTGAACTTTATAGCGTTGCTGACCAGGTTAAGCAGTATCTGCCGTATTTTCCCCTCGTCGGCGGTCACAAAACGCGGCAGCCCGTCGCCCTGTTCTACCTCCAGGACCAGGCCTTTGGCCTCGGCGCGGGACCGCAGCATTCTTTCAACATCGCTGACCACGCCGTGGAGGTCGAATGCCGCCGGGTTAAGCGTCGTCCGTCCGGCTTCCGCCTTCGCCATTTCCAGGATGTCGTTAATAAGCGCCAGCAGGTGCTCTCCGCTCCGGTTTATGGTCTCTATCTGCTGCCGCTGCTTGGGCGTGGCCTCCGGGTCGCGCCGCATTAACTGGGAAAAGCCCATTATGGCGTTCATCGGGGTGCGTATCTCATGGGACATATTGGCGAGAAAGGCGCTTTTGGCCTTGTTCGCGGCCTCGGCCGCTTCTTTGGCCTTGCGCAACTCGGTCTCGAACTGCTTGCGCTCGGTTATGTCCTCGATCGCAAGGAGGATAATGCGCTCTTTTCCCAGCACCCGCTGGATCTGCCGGGCGTTCAACAGCATTATGCGGCGGCCGATATCGGCGAAATCGTGCGCCACCTCGTAGTTGTCGAAGGTCGCCTTTTGGGGCAGGATAGTTTCCAGCAGTTCCCGCAGTTTCGGGATATCCCACTGTTTATTGCCCAGGTCGTAGACAAGCTGGCCCACGGTCTCTTTAGGGTTCACTTTAAAGACTTCATAGAAGGAGCGGCTGGCGGAGACCACCCGCAGGTCCTGGTCCATGGCTATCAGAGGCTCGCGCACGGTGTTTATTATGCTCTCGGAATATTCGCGGGCCGCGTCCTCGGAGATCTTGGTCGCCGCCAGTTCTTTGCTGGCTTTTTCCAGCCGCTTGTGCGCGGTTATGTCCTCTATCATGCAGAGGTGGCGCGGCTGGTCTTTGCCGCCTATTTTCAGCGGGGCGATAGTCATGTTTACCCAGGCGACCGTGTCGTCGAGCTTCAGATAGCGTTTCTCTATCTGGAATCCCGAGATCTTCCCGGCGTTCATCAGCGCCATGTTGTCCAGGTCTTTCTGCACATCTTCGGGATGCGTGATGCTTATCCAGTTTATGTTCTTCATCTGTTCCACGGTCCGCCCGGCGATCTGCGCGAACATGCGGTTCACTTCATGGACCTGCCCCGTCCGCGAATCTATCATCGCGATCCCGATAGGCGCTTCATTGAACATGATCTTCAGCCGTTCCTCGCTCGCCTTCAGCGCCTCTTCAGCCTGCTTGCGCTCGGTGATGTCCTCGATCGCAAGGAGGATAATGCGCTCCTTTCCCAGCACCCGCTGGATCTGCCGGGCGTTCAAAAGCATGATCCGCCTGCCTATCCCGGCGAAATCATGTTCCACCTCGTAGTTGTCGAAAGTCGCCTTTTGCGGAAGCACGGTCTCCAGCAGTTCCCGCAGCCTGGGGATATTCCACTGTTTGTTGCCCA
>JAJZVJ010000223.1 GCA_021845705.1 bacterium | reverse complement strand
GACAAGGAGTACATGAAGCTCAAGGTCATCCAGGCCTGTACGCCGTGGATGGCTCAATTCCAGCCCTGGACGGCTGCCCACAGTTCAGTGCCATGAGCCATATATCCCGCTTTTCTGAAGTTCCCCGGCTGTCAGCGGCGTTCTGAAAAGCCGGTGCACCCAGGCCTGGCAGGCTATGGCCACGGGCAGCAGGAGCAGCGTTGCCGCGGTCATCAGTTTAAGCGTGTAGGCGCCGGACGCCGAATTATACACGGTAAGGCTGAAGGCCGGGTCTATCCGGGAGGGCAGCAGCGCGGGGTAGATACCGGCAAAGCCTGTCAGAAAAAAAAGGGCTATCGCGGCGAAGGAGGCCAGGAAAGCCCCGCCCGGAAAACCGCGCAGCAGCAGGAGTTTGGAAGTTATAAGCGCCGCGGCCAGCAGCGCCGGCAGCACCAGCAGTTCCGGCCGGGCAAGGAAGTTCCCGGAGAGCCCGGTGGCGGCGTAACTCCAGGCCGCGAAAGCGAGAAAAAGCGCCAGGAGGGCGTACCAGGCTCCGCCGGCCAGTTTCGCGGCCCTGAGGGCGACAGGCCCGGAGGTCTTGAAAGAGAGCCAGAGCTGGCCGTGGAAAAAGAAAAAAGCGCAGAGGAGCAGGCCGGTCAATAGCGAGTAAGGATTGAGCAGGCCGGAGAAAGTTCCGCCGTATCCTCCGGCCCCGATTTCGAGGCCGCGGAAAATATTCCCGAAAAGAACCCCCAGGAGCAGGGCGGAAAGGAAGCTCGAAACCGCCGCCGTGCGCTCCCAGAATGCTTTCCACTTCGGGGACTGGACTTTCCCCCTGAATTCAAGCGAGACGCCGCGCGCGATAAGCGACAGCAGCGTCAGCAGCACCGCCGGGTAAAGCCAGCTGAAGAGGCCGGCGTAAACAGGGGGGAAGGCGGCGAAAGTGGCCCCGCCCGCCGTTATCAGCCACACCTCGTTGCCGTCCCAGAAAGGCCCTATCGAGGAGAAAACCAGCCCGCGCTCCTCCGCGCCGTCCGCCGCCAGCCAGCCGGAAAATCCCACTCCCAGGTCGAAGCCGTCCAGGGCGAAATACCCCGTCCACAGCACCGCCCAGAAAACGAACCAGACCTTTGCGTAATCCATCTCAGGCCTCCATCCCCTTGCGGGCGGATTTAACCAGCAGCCAGAAGTCTGCGGCTCCGAGGGCGGCATAAAGGAGAGTGAACGCGCCAAGGCTCAGCCAGACCTGCGCGGGGGTTACGGTCTTTGAAACGCCTTCGGCGGTGCGCATAAGCCCGTAGACCGCCCAGGGCTGGCGGCCAAGTTCCGTAACCAGCCAGCCGAGCAGTACAGCGATATAAGGCAGCGGGAGGGCGAAGAACATGAGCTTAAGGAACAGCGGGTATTTCCCCAGCAGGTCCTTTCGCCGGAGCCTGACGGCCAGCGCTGAAAGCAGTATGAAAAGCAGGCCGAGCGCGACCATCGTCCTGAAGCTGAGGAAGACCGGCAGTACCGGCGGGCGGTCCTGCGGCGCGAAATCCTTGAGACCCTTAACTTCGGCGTAAGGGGAATGGAAAGCCATAAGCGAAAGCGCGTAGGGAACTTCCAGGGCCTCAAAGGAGTTCCCCTCGTCCTTAAGGGAGGGGAAAGCCAGCAGCGTATAAGGCGCGGCCGAGCGCGTCTCCCAGACAGACTCCATCGCGGCGAACTTGGCGGGCTGCTCTTTCGCGGCGTTCACGGCGCTGGTGTCGCCGACGCCGGCCACCAGCAGGGAACTGGCCAGGGCGAACACGGCCCCCGCGCCGAAAGATCTTTTAAAGAGTTCTTCCTGGTTCTTGCGCAGCAGATGCCAGGCGGAAACGCCCATGACAAAGAAACCCGCCACTACCCACCCCGAAAATATAGTGTGAAAAAATTCTATCAAGCCGTAGGGGTTAAGAAGCAGCGCCTTGAAATCCGTCATTTCGGCGCGGCCGTTGCGCAGGATATAGCCGACGGGATGCTGCATCCAGCCGTTAGCGAGCAGGATCCACAGCGCGGACATATTGGCGGCGAAAGCGACTACCCACATGGCCGCGGCGTGGGCCTTCGCGGACAGGCGGTCCCAGCCGAAAACCCAGACGCCTATAAAAACGGACTCGAGGAAAAAAGCGGCCAGGCCTTCTATGGCCAGCGGGGCGCCGAAGACGTCCCCGGTGAATTTGGAGTATTCGGCCCAGTTCATCCCGATCTGGAACTCCAGCGTTATCCCGGTGACCACGCCCAGCGCGAAGTTTATAAGGAAAAGCTTCCCCCAGAAGCGCGCCATGGAGAGGTATTGCCTGTCCCCGGAGCGGGCATAGCGGGTCTCGAACCAGGCGACAAGCCAGCCCAGGCCGAGCGTGAGCGGCACAAAGAGGAAATGGAACATGGCCGTAACGGCGAACTGCAATCTGCTCAAAGCGAGGGTATTCATCCGTGATGTGTCCTGTTTTTTTCTTGTAAAAAGTACGGTTTCCCCGTTCCGCGCCGCTATGCGGATTATATCAGAAATGCCAGGAGCTTTTCATTAAAGAAGGCCGGGTTCTCCAGGTTGGACATATGGGCCGCTCCGGGGATCACGTGCATCGCCGCCTTCGGAAGAGCTTTGAGCATGGCCTCCGAGGCCGAGGGCGGCGTTATTTTATCCTCTTTCCCTACAAGGATCAGGGCGGGGACGTTTATCTTTGGCAAAGCGGGGGTAGTGTCCGTACGCGCGGCCATCGCGAGCAGGGCGCCGGAAATACCCAGCGGAGAATTGGCGAGGATGCTGTTCAGAAGGGAGCTCACTACCGCGGGTTTTGTCTTGAGAGTCTTTTCCGTCAAAACCGCTTTTATGAACTCGTTGGCGAATTTGGGGACGCCGTATTTTTTCACGGCGAAGATAGTCGCGGCGCGCTTTATCCTGGCCTCATCGGTGTCGGGGCCGCTTTTTGTATCGCACAGGACCAGGCCGCTTAAACGCTCCGGGTGACGTTCGGCGGCGCGCAGGGCGATATAGCCGCCCATGGAAAGGCCGCAGAGAACGGCGCGCTCCGCCTTCAGATGGTCGAGCAGCGCTACCAGGTCGTCCACGAAAAGCTCGATGCTGTATTGCCCGTCGCCGGCCGGGCTTTGCCCATGCCCGCGTACGTCATAGGTTATTACGCGGCGGTTCCTGGAGAGTTCCCGCACCTGCGGCTCCCACATAGTGCGGTCGAACGGGAAGCCGTGGATAAGGACCACGGGTATTCCATCGCGAGGCCCGGTATCTTCGAATGAAATGCCGTTGACTGTTCCGTCCATGTTGCCGCCTCCTGAAAGTTTCTCCAGATACAGGTTAAGAGCTTCGCGCAATTGCGCCGGGTCCGCGAAATAGTCTTCCGCGGTTATCAGCCGAGCTTTATCCCGGCGAGCTTTTCCGCCAGCTGGGCCGCGTACCTGCCCTGGAACTTCGCGCCTTCAAGTTCGTTCTTGCTCGGCAGGCGCTCGCCCTGGCCGCCGGCTATGGTGGTGGCGCCGTAGGGGGAGCAGCCGGTTATTTCCGCGATGCTCATCTGCCCTTTGAAGGAGTAGGGCAGCCCGGCTATGACCATGCCGTGGTGAAGCAGCGTGGTATGGAAAGAGAGTATGGTGGATTCCTGCCCGCCGTGCTGGGTGGCGGAACCGGCGATAACGCTGCCGACCTTGCCTATCATGGCCCCTTTCATCCACAGGCCGCCGGTGGAATCCAGGAACTGGCGCATCTGCCCGCACATATTCCCGAAACGCGTGGGCGTGCCGAAGATCACGGCGTCGGCCGCGGCCAGGTCTTCCACCGTGCAGATCCCGACTTTCTCCTGCGCTTTCTGCGCGTCAGCCGCGCCCATCTGCGCGATAACTTCTTTGGGCAGCGTTTCCGGAACGCGCTTAAGGGTGACTTCCGCGCCTTTTACGGATCTTGCGCCCTCGACGGCCGCCTGCATCATCTGGTAAATATGCCCGTACATTGAATAATAAACGACAAGAATTTTCATAGTATCCTCCTTATATTTCCTCCGGCCTTTAAGGCCTTTCGGATAAAATACATTTTCCCGCCCCGCCGTTCAATCAGTAAAAATACGCGGTATTATTGGTAAATATCCGCATATTACCCGGCCCGCTATTCGGGTATACTTCCTGAAGTTCTGAAGCTAATGTAATTGTGGCGTCAGGTTTGCGTAAACATATCAGGAGGAAAAATCATGAATAAAAACAAAACAGTAAGCGCGGCTCCGCAGGTATTGCCGGCCCTGCCCTACGCGGAGAACGCGCTGGCCCCGGTGATCTCGGCGAATACTATCGGCTTCCATTATGGAAAGCATCATAAAGGATACGTGGACAACCTCAACAAGCTGGCGGAGGGAACTAAGTTCGAGGAGCTGACGCTGGAAGAAATAATTACCGCGACAGCCGGTAAAGCGGATAAAGCCGCGATCTTTAACAATGCCTCGCAGGCCTGGAACCATGCGTTCTACTGGCGCAGCCTGACGCCGAAGGGCGGCGGCGAACCGCCCGCCGCGCTGAAACAGAAGATAGCTGCGGCTTTCGGAACCCTGGAGGACTGTAAGAAAGAGTTGGCGGCCGCGGCAACGACGCAGTTCGGCAGCGGCTGGGCGTGGCTCGTGCTGGACGGCGGCAAGCTGAAAGTGGTCAAGACCGGCAACGCGGATTCGCCGCTGACCAGGGGCATGAAGCCGTTATTGACTATTGACGTGTGGGAACATGCCTACTACCTGGACTACCAGAACCGCCGCGCGGATTATGTGGGCGCCGTTCTTGAAAAATTGGTCAACTGGGAGTTCGCGGCTGCGAACCTCGGCTGACAGCCGCCTGCGCGTTAAAGGCCCGCCGCGCAGTATTGCCCGGCTTGTGCATCAGGCGCAAGCCGGGAATGATCGGAAAGGAGAATTAATATGCCGGACTTCGGAACGCCCTTTTCAGGGTTAGCGAACAACAGGAAGCTTAAGGACGAAGAGCTCGTCAGGGCGATTCGCTTCATGGTGGCCGCGGAATACGAAGCGACCCAGTTATACATGCAGCTTGCCGAGTCGACCGGCAACAAGCTGGCCGCGGCGGT
>JAJZVJ010000222.1 GCA_021845705.1 bacterium | reverse complement strand
ATCTAGGATTTGCGCGAACCGGTATTGGGCGCGTGGCGGTAGGTGCGCAGGCTGGCCCCGTCTATCCAGGCCTGGGAGACGGCGTCCGTTATCTGCTGCTTGTCGCCGCCCAGGAGTTTGGTGGAAAGAGCGGCGGAGGCCACTTTTACCAGCAATACGTGGTCCAGCCCCACGCGGTTAAAGCTGTTCTCAAGCGCCAGCACGCCCTGTATCTCGTGCGTTTTTATCAGCGCCGTAAGGACGTCCTTCATCTTCAGCGTGGCCGCGCTTTTCTCGCGGCCCTTCTGCGCCATATAATCCGCCACGGCGAGGATGGAACCCAGGTTGTCGGAGGGGTGGCCCCACTCCGCGGCCAGCCAGGTATCGTTATAGTCCAGCCAGCGTATCATGGCGCCTATGTTGAAGGCCGCCTGCACCGGGTCCAGCACGAATTTGGTCCCTGGTACGCGCACGCCGCCGGGGACCACGGTGCCGGGGACCACCGGGCCCAGCAGTTTGGCGCAGGCCGGGAAGCGCAGCGCGAGTATGGCGCAGCCCAGGCTGTCCATCAGACAGTAGCGCGCCGTCTCATAAGCCTCGGGGCTGTTGATGTAATAATTATCGGCGTAGTCCGCTATCTTGGAAATTACCGCGTCCGTCCGCGGCCTTACATTGGATATTTCGCTCATTTGTTTTTCCCCCGGAAACCGCCGTAGGCTTTTTCGTCCAGTTTCGCGTAGCTGTCGTAATCCAGCAGTTCGTAAAGTTCTTCCCTGGTCTGCATCTTCCCCACCAGGGCCGCCTGCGTGCCGGCCTCGCGCAGGCCGTCGTAAAAACCCTCGCAGGCTTTCATCATGGTGCGGAAGGCGCCCATGGGGTAAATGACTATTTTATAGCCTAGTTCAAAAAGCTCTTTGGAGTTCAGCAGCGGCGAGACTCCGAACTCGGTCATGTTGGCGAGGAGCGGGGTTTTTACCTTGCGCGCGAAAACCGCGAATTCCTCTTTTGTCTTAAGCGCTTCCGCGAAGATCACGTCGGCCCCGGCCGCCGCGTAGGCGCGGGCGCGCTCCACCGCTTTGCCGAAATCTTCGGCCGAGCGGGCGTCCGTGCGGGCGATGATCAGGAAATTCCTGTCCTTGCGGCTCAGGACCGCCGTTTTTATCTTCCTTACCATCTGCTCCGTCGGGATGAGCTGCTTGCCGGAAAGGTGGCCGCAGCGCTTGGGGAAGACCTGGTCCTCTATATGGATTCCGGCGAGACCGGCCTGTTCCAGTTCGGCCACGCAGCGCGAAACATTAACCGCCTCGCCGAAGCCGGTGTCCGCGTCGCAGACGCAGGGCAGGTCCACGGCCCGGGTGATATACCTGGCCATAGCGGCGAATTCGGTCAGCGTAAGCAGGCCTATGTCGGGATAGCCGGCGCCGTTGTTAAGGCCGGCTCCGGAGATGTATACGCCCTTGAACCCCGCTTTCTGTATGAGCCGGGCGGTAAGGGCGTTGAAAGCGCCGGGCAGCACCACGCCTTTCCCGCGGACAAGGGCGCGGAGCCGTTTTCTTAAAAGTTCTGGTTGGTTCATATGAGCGTTTTATCCGTTACTGGACCGGTTCGTGCGGAACGCTATAGATTTTACATTATTAGGACCGGAACGGCGAAAACCGCGGCCGCGCCGTATTCCCCATGACCGCTTTTGACCGCGCGCGCGGGTATTATAGTAGAATATCTTCCAAAGACGGGGGGAACGATAAGCCTTTTTTACCCCCGCCGCAGTGTTTCACAAAAAAACAGACCGTTAGTCACGGACCTTATATTCAGGAACAACCATTATGGCCCCTCGTAAACCCGCGCAAAATAAAAAAAGCGAGCCTGTCCCGGCCCGCCTTGACCCCGTCCGCCGCGACACCCCGGTTATCCCGAGCTCTTACAACGGGACTTCCCCGGAGGCCGAGGCCAACTCGGCTTACCACCAGGGGCTGGTGAAGGACCTGCGCGCAAAACTGGAAAGGGTTTCCCGGGGCGGCAGCGAGCAGGCCGTGGCCCTGCACCGCAAGCGCAACAAGCTTACGGTGAAAGAGAGGATAGCAAAACTTCTCGCGCCCGGAGAGCCCTGGCTGGACCTGGCCCCGCTCGCGGCCCTCGGAATGTACAACGACGAGGTCCCCTCGGCCGGTATAGTCACTGGCGCGGCCCGTATAGGCGGGCGCTGGTGCATGGTGGTGGCCAACGACGCCACGGTAAAGGGCGGCACCTATTACCCGGAAACCATCAAGAAACACCTGCGCGCGCAGGAAATTGCCATGGAGAACCGCCTTCCTACGCTCTACCTGGCCGATTCGGGCGGCATTTTCCTCCCCAAGCAGGCCGAGGTCTTCGCCGACAAAGGCGATTTCGGCAGGATCTTCTACAACCAGGCCATCATGTCCTCCATGGGCATACCGCAGATCTCGGCCGTCATGGGCATGTGCACCGCCGGCGGGGCTTACCTCCCCGCCATGTCCGATGAAAATATTATAGTGCGCGGCACCGGTACCGTCTACCTTGGCGGCCCTCCCCTGGTTAAGGCGGCGACGGGCGAGGATTCCACGGAGGAAGAACTGGGCGGCGGCGAGATGCATTCCTACATTTCCGGAGTGACCGACCACCTGGCAAGATCCGACGAACATGCCATAGAAATACTGCGCAGCGTGGTGGAGAACCTGAACACCCCCAAGGCCGAAGTTCCGGCCGGCTACGAAGAACCTCTCTACCCGGCCGAAGACCTTTACGGCATAGTGAACCGGGACCTGCGGCGCCCCGCCGACATAAAGCAGATAATAGCGCGCCTGGTGGACGGCAGCCGCTTCCACGAGTTCAAGGCCGGCTACGGCCGCACGCTGGTGTGCGGCTTCGCGCACTGGATGGGCCACCAGGTGGGGATAATCGGCAACCAGGGCATCTTGTTCTCCGAATCCGCGCTAAAGGGCGCCCATTTTATAGAGCTTTGCGGCCAGCGGGGCATTCCCCTCATCTTCCTGCAGAACATTACCGGGTTCATGGTGGGCAAACAGTTCGAACAGGGCGGCATAATAAAGCATGGCGCGAAGTTAGTGCAGGCCGTCTCCACCGCGCCGGTGCCGAAGATAACCGTGATCATCGGCTCCTCCAACGGGGCGGGTAACTACGCCATGTGCGGCAGGGCTTACGGCGCGCGCTTCCTGTTCACCTGGCCCAACTCCCGCATTTCCGTCATGGGCGCGGCGCAGGCGGCCGGGGTGATGGTCACCATCAAGCGTGCCAAGCTCGGGAAAGCGCTATCCGCCGAGGAAGCCGAAGCCATAAAGAAGCCCATCCTGGAGCAGTATGAGCGCGAAAGCCACCCGTATTACGCCACAGGCAGGCTGTGGGACGACGGAATAATAGAGCCGGCGGATACGCGCCGGACCATTGGCTATTGCCTCGAGATGGCCAGTCTCTCGCCGCTTCCCCTTATCGCCCCGGGCCTCACCCCGGTCTTCAGGATGTAGCAGGAACGGACAAAGCTATGAAAAAATACGAGACCATAGAACTGGAGTCGGCGGACGGCGTAGGCACTATCTGGCTCTCCAGGCCGCGCACCCATAACGCCTTCAACGAGCAGATGATCTCCGAGATAACCTGGGCTTTTGAACAGTTCTCTTCGGACGACAGTATCCGGGTTGTCTGCCTGAGGGGCCGCGGCAGGTCTTTCTGCGCCGGCGCCGACCTGAACTGGCTCAAGAGCGCGGCTAAATACACCCACGACGAGAATTACCAGGAAAGCATAGCGCTGGCAAAATGCTTTTACGCCATTTACACCTCGGTGAAACCCACCATCTCCGTGGTGCACGGCGCGGCTATCGGCGGGGCCAACGGCCTGGCCTCGGCCTGCGACCTGGCTTTTTGCACTGATGACGCCGTGTTTTCCCTCAGCGAGGTTAAAATAGGCGTGGTTCCCGCCTGTATCTCACCTTACGTCATAAAGCGCGTAGGCGAGTGCGGCGCCCGCGACCTGATGCTGACCGGCCGGCGGATAGACGGGCGCGAAGCCCAGGCCGCCCGCCTGGTGAACAGGTCTTTCAAGGACATGGCCGCCCTCGAGGAACATTTAAAGTCCCGGATAAAAATGCTGAAGACCGGCGGCCCCGAAGCCATCACCCAGTGCAAGAAACTTATCTGCGAAGTCTCCAACTCCCTTACGCTCGACTGCGCCGTGGAGTACACCGCCAAGATGATAGCCGAAATAAGGCTCTCGCCCGAAGCGCAGGAAGGCATGGCCGCCTTCCTGGAAAAAAGAAAACCCGGCTGGGTGAAGGAATAACATATTCTTGGTTCCCAGATTTCGCCTGATGAGTGTGGCTGCCTGGGGGCCCGGGTTAGCAAAACCCTGCCGGAGGCCTGAGCTTGCGTAAGCGCGAAGGCCGAGGCGGGGAGTTGAGAGTACGGTGTGCGTGTGGAGCGAAGCGACAATGCTCCGACAACGTTTTTGCGTTCCGGGCCCCCAGGCAGCCTACTCTTTGCAAGTGTGATTTAACTCGGTGGAAAAATATATGAGCAGCGCGGAGGAAATGTGAACCAGATGAACCTTAACGACGAACACAATCTTATACGCGGCAGCATAAGGGAATTCGCCGAGCGCGAAATAAAACCCGTAGCCGGCCAGCTGGACGAAAAAGAGGAATTCTCCTCAGAACTCACCGCCAAGATGGGCGGCATGGGGCTCTTCGGAACCACGGTAGCCGAAAAATACGGCGGCCACGGCCTGGACTACCTTTCCTACGTCATCGCCGTAGAGGAACTTTCCCGGGTGGACGGCTCCCAGGCGGCCACTATCGCGGCGCACAACTCCCTCGGCACCGGGCCCATCTTTTACTTCGGGTCCGAAGCGCAGAAGCAGAAATACCTGCCCATGCTGTGTACCGGCAAAGCGCTCTGGGCTTTCGGTCTTACGGAGGCCGAAGCCGGTTCCGACTCCCAGGCCACCAGGACCACAGCCGAACTTAAAGACGACCATTGGGTCATAAACGGCTCAAAAACCTTCATCACCAACGGCTCCGCCGACATCACCGCCGGGGTAACCGTGAAAGCCGTGACCGGCATCAGGGGGGACGGCAAGAAGGAGCTCTC
>JAJZVJ010000221.1 GCA_021845705.1 bacterium | reverse complement strand
CTACAAGCCGCAGTTCTACTTCCGCACCACCGACGTGACCGGCGGGGTTGAGCTGAAGCCGGGCGTAGAGATGATCATGCCCGGCGACCACGCCGAGATGACGGTGGAGCTGATCTCGCCTATCGCCATGGAAAAGGGTCTGCGCTTCGCTATCCGCGAAGGCGGGCACACCGTGGGATCCGGCGTGGTAAGCGAGATAATAGAGTAACCGGCCGCGGCGGCACGGATCGCCGGTAAAGGCGCAAGCCGCCTTTTCGGCATACTGCCGCCGGCTGCCGGAGAACATTCAAAATTAGTCTGTAAGGAAATATATGGCTGACAGAATACATGTAACCCTCGGCTGCACAGCGTGCAAGAACAAGAATTACCACTTCGCCAGGGGAAAAAAGAAGGAATTCAAGATAGAGCTCAAGAAGTTCTGCCGGGCCTGCGGCAAGAGCACGCAGCATAAGGAAGTAAAGTCCTGATTTGGCCCATGGCGATGCCGTGTATGGGCCTATGGCCAACAGCGGCCTTCCGTGGGAGCGTCGGTTAACGGTAAACCAGCGGTCTCCAAAACCGCAACTGAAGGTTCGATTCCTTCCGCTCCCGCCAAATTTCAGCGGCGCAGCAACGGCCTTTATTCTGGATAACGGATCTGAACTATGAATAAAATCACCAGTTTTCTAAAGGAAGTCTACGAAGAGCTGACCAAGGTCACCTGGCTGGCGCGCAAAGACGTCATGAGCTCCACGGTCGCCGTCAGTTTCGTCGTCATCATCGTCGCAATTTACGTCAGCCTTGTGGATATGGGCCTTACCGCCATGCTCAAGGTAATACTGGGAGGCCGCTAATGGCTAAGTCATGGTACGTGATCCATACCCGCACCGGTTTCGAGGAGCGCGTCCTGAAGATGCTCCAGGCGAAGATCGAGGATAAAGAGTTCGCCGGCCGCATAGCGCAGGTCCTCATTCCCACCGAGGACGTGATGCAGGTGAAGAACAACCAGAAAAAAGTGAGCAAACGCAAATTTTTCCCGGGTTACGTGCTGATCAGCATGGAGCTGGACAACAATACCTATTGGGCGATACGCGGCGTGCAGGGCGTCAGCGGGTTCCTGGGGGACCCCAAGCCGGTGCCGATGGACGACGCGGAAGTGCAGCAGATCCTGGAGCTGATGAATTCCACCAGCCAGGAAAAGCCCAAGCCGGCCGTGCAGTTCGAGAAAGGCGAGAACGTGCGCATCATCGAAGGGCCGTTCAAGCACTTCATGGGCGTGGTGGAGGACGTTAACGAGCAGAAAGCCAAATTGCGCGTTACCGTTACCGTATTCGACCGCCCGACCCCGGTGGAACTTGATTTCCTGCAGGTGGAAAAAGTCTAAGGCTGCCGCTTCAGCAGCTTAAGGGCGTCCGTGTTACGCGGCCCGTCCGGACTTAATTATAAGGAGAGACGTTAAGGGCAACCTTAATTTATTACTATGGCTAAAGTTAAAGCGATAAAGACATTCATAAAACTGCAGATCCCGGCCGGCGCCGCCAATCCCGCGCCTCCCGTGGGTCCCGCCCTCGGCCAGCACGGCGTCAATATCATGGACTTCTGCAAACAGTTCAATGAGAAGACCCGGAAGCTCGAGCAGGGCGTGCCGATCCCCGTGGTCATCTCGGTTTTCGAGGACAGGACCTTCACTTTCATCACGAAGATGCCCCCGATGGCCGCGCTTATAAAGAAAGCCGCCGGGCTGGCCAAGGGCTCCGGCGTGCCTAATAAGGATAAGGTCGGCAAACTTACCCTTAAGCAGGTTGAAGAAGTCGCCAAGCTTAAACTGGTGGACCTCAATACCAAGGACGTAAAACGGGCCATGGAGATGGTGAAGGGCACCGCGCGCAGTATGGGCGTGGACATAGTCGATTAAGATAGTCAGGAGTCGGGAGTCAGGAGTCGGGCGTCGCGGAAAAGAGATTTTTCTTAAAGACCCCCGGCCCCCGACCCAAAGACTCCCGACTGTTTTTAACGAGGAAGCGGAACCTTTCCGCGCATGAACCTCGGGGGCGGGAGACCGCCCTGGGAAAAACAAGGAGAAACCGAAAATGGGAAAAAGAATAGAGAACATGAAGAAGGGCCTGGACCTTACCAAGAAATACACCATTAAGGAAGCCGTGGCCCTGGTAAAGAAAAGCGCCAATGCCAAGTTCGACGAGACCGTGGAAGTCCACATGAAACTGGGCATAGACGTGAAGCAGTCCGACCAGCAGGTGCGCAGCACTGTGAGCCTGCCCCACGGCACCGGCAAGACCAAGAAGGTGGCCGTTATCGCCAAAGGCGAAAAGGAAAAGGAAGCCCAGGCCGCCGGCGCCGACATTTACGGCGGGGCCGACCTGATAGAGAAGATCTTCGGCGGTTTCATGGATTTCGACGTGCTCGTGGTCACCCCCGACATGATGAAAGACGCCGCCAAGCTCGGCAAGACGCTGGGCCCCAAAGGTCTGATGCCTAATCCCAAGAGCGGCACCGTCACTTTCGACGTGGCCAAGACCGTAAAGGAACTTAAGGCCGGCCGGATAGAGTTCAAAGCCGATCCGCAGGCCATAGTGCACGCGGTAGCGGGCAAAGTTTCCTTTCCCGAGGAAAAGCTCGTAGAGAACGTGAAGACCGTTATCGACGCCGTACTGAAGGTGAAGCCGTCCTCTTCCAAGGGCGTCTATATGCAGTCAGTATTCGTTACGTCCACCATGGGGGCGGGCTTTCCCGTCGCCGTGGAGCAGAAAACCGCTAACTAAAACAAAAAGCCCGCCGGCGAACCCGGCGGGCTTTTTAAAAACTCAAACTCATAGGGGAAAAAATGCGAAAACTTAAGACTCTCGCCGCCTCCGCGGCTCTGTTGATGGCTTCCGCTCCTGCTTTCGCCAGCGAGGCCGAACTGAAGATACCGGACCTGTCCAGCGTGCTTTTTCACGGCATCTCCGGCCATAACCTCCTGCTGGGCGGGCTTGTGATCTGCGTGCTGGGCGTCTTTTTCGGGCTCTGGCAGTCCATGCAGATCTCCAGTCTCCCCGTGCATAAGTCCATGAAAGAAATCTCGGAACTTATTTACGAGACCTGCAAGACTTACCTTATAACGCAGGGCAAATTCATAGCCATACTCTGGGTCTTCATCGCCTCCATCATGGTGTGGTACTTCAGCCGCGAGATGGACGCCATGAAGGTGATGGTAATAGTCTTCTTCTCCATAGTAGGCATACTGGGCTCGTACTCCGTGGCCTGGTTCGGCATACGCATAAACACTTACGCCAACTCCCGCACCGCTTTCGCGGGCCTTAAAGGGCTCCCTTACCCGACCATGACCATCCCGCTGAAGGCCGGGATGTCCATAGGCATGCTGCTCATCTCGGTCGAACTCGTCATGATGCTCTTCATCCTGCTCTTCGTTCCCGGCGACTACGCCGGCCCCTGCTTTATAGGCTTCGCCATAGGCGAGTCGCTGGGCGCCGCGGCGCTCAGGATAGCCGGCGGCATCTTCACCAAAATAGCCGACATCGGCAGCGACCTGATGAAGATAGTGTTCAAGATCAAAGAAGACGACGTCAGGAACCCCGGCGTGATAGCGGACTGCACCGGCGACAACGCCGGCGACTCCGTGGGCCCCACGGCCGACGGTTTCGAGACCTACGGCGTGACGGGCGTAGCCCTGATCACCTTCATCCTGCTCGCGGTCGCGAACCCCGAGGACCAGATAAAACTGCTGGTCTGGATCTTCGTGATGCGCATCGGCATGATCGTGACCAGCGCCTTCTCCTACGGCGTGAACAGCATGATCTCGCACTCGATGTACTCCGAGTCCAGGAAGTTCAACTTCGAGCACCCGCTCACCATGCTGGTCTGGCTGACCTCGTTTGTTTCCATAGCGATGACCTACCTGCTCAGCCGGGTGCTTATCCCCGAGCTCGGCGACGGCACTATGTGGTGGAAGCTTTCCACCATCATCACCTGCGGCACCATCGCGGGCGCGCTGATCCCGGAACTGGTGAAGGTCTTCACTTCCACCAACTCCGGCCACGTGCGCGAAGTGGTGACCGCGTCCAAGGAAGGCGGGGCTTCGCTTAATATCCTGTCGGGCCTGGTGGCCGGCAATTTCAGCGCCTACTGGATGGGCATGGCCATCATCTTCCTGATGGGCACGGCCTATCTGGTGTCCACGCACGGCCTGGGGATGCTGATGATGTCTCCGGCTATCTTCGCCTTCGGCCTGGTGGCCTTCGGCTTCCTGGGCATGGGCCCGGTGACCATAGCCGTGGACTCCTACGGCCCGGTGACGGACAACGCGCAGAGCGTGTTCGAGCTGTCTACCATCGAGACCATCCCCGGCATCAAGGAAGAGATCAAGAGGGACTTCGGTTTTGACGTTGACTTCGAGAACGGCAAGAAGTTCCTGGAAGAGAACGACGGCGCGGGCAATACTTTTAAAGCTACCGCGAAGCCGGTGCTTATCGGTACGGCCGTTGTGGGCGCCACTACGCTCATCTTCGCCATCATCCAGCTGCTGAAGGCTAAGTACGGCATAGTGGGCCCCGAGGGTATTTACGAGGGGCTTTCTATAATGAACCCGAAGTTCCTGCTGGGGCTTATCACCGGCGGGTCCATCATCTACTGGTTCTCCGGCGCTTCCATGCAGGCGGTGACGACGGGCGCTTACCAGGCGGTGGACTTCATCAAGAAGAACATCAAGCTGGACAGCACGGTAAAGAAGGCCAATGTGGAGGACTCCAAGAAGGTGGTGGAGATCTGCACGCAGTACGCCCAGAAGGGTATGTTCAATATCTTCCTGGTGGTGTTCTTCTCTACGCTCGCCTTCGCCTGCCTGAACCACTACTTCTTCATAGGCTACCTGATATCGATAGCGATATTCGGTCTGTACCAGGCTATCTTCATGGCCGACGCGGGCGGCGCGTGGGACAACGCTAAGAAGCTGGTGGAGACCGAGCTGAACGCGAAGGGTACGCCGCTCCACGACGCTACCGTAGTGGGCGACACGGTGGGCGACCCGTTCAAGGACACCTCCTCGGTGGCCATGAACCCGATCATCAAGTTCACCACGCTGTTCGGCCTGCTGGCCGTAGAGCTGGCCATCACCCTGGACCCGCACGTAAGCCACATGCTGGCGGCCCTCTTCTAGA
>JAJZVJ010000220.1 GCA_021845705.1 bacterium | reverse complement strand
TCCAACGCTAATAACGCCGTGGGGATAGCGGATATCACCGGCATGGCCGCTAAAGGGATCCTGGTGGGGCTGGGCACGGACGCTATGACGGTGGATATGATGGAGGAAGTGCGCGCGGCCCTCTGGCTGCAGCATTTAAAGCGCGACCCGTCGCAGGGCTTTATGGAAGCCGCGCAGACGCTGCTGGTGAGCAACGCGAAGATAGCCAACAGGACCTTCAAGGGCCTGGGCGAACTTAAAGAGGGCTTCGCGGCCGACCTGGCCATAATAGACTATCTCCCCCCGACGCCGATGGACGCCTCTAATTTCTACGGGCACCTGATCTTCGGCGTCAGCCAGGCCTCTGTGGACACCACCATAGCCGCCGGGCGCGTGCTGATGGAAGGGAAGAAACTGAAACTGGATATAGACGAAGAAGAAGTGTCCGCTAAAGCCCGCGAACTCGCGAAGAAACTCTGGAGCAGGTTCTAGCTAAACAACCCGACCGCAGCGGCGCTAAAACCACGGCCTCTCTAAATACCTTCGGAGGAACAAGAGGAAAAGAAAGCGATCTAGCAATTATCGGCTTCCGCTGAACCTTTACCGGATCGTTTATACCAGAGTTCGTTCCCATACAGCCGCTGGATACAATCCTGGCACAGTGCGTGTGAATAAATTACTCCGGCATTTTGAGCGGGCAAGTCTTCCCGCGCTACCCACTCTCCCTTATTGTTACGGATCTTGTCACAGCCGCAGCAGACAATGACAAGCCTGCTTCGTAATTCTTTAAAATCTGTATTCTTCTTATTCATACGTAGTCGCCAGGCTCCAAAAACAAAAAAAGCGCTGCCGGCAGAACACACAGCCATATCAACGGCTTAGGCGCCACAAACATTCGGCTGCCGATCTGGCAGACATTAACAAATATTATAATTCCACAGGCCGCAAAAACCACTAAATTTATTTTCAAGTTCTGAGCGGAAAAAAGAGCACAGCGGAAATATGTCCGCCATGCCCTTCCGGTCAGAACTAAAGGCCCTGTCAGTCGGTTTTCATCAGCGAGATCTCTATGCGGCGGTTCCTGGCGCGGCCTTCGACCGTAGAGTTATCTCCTATCGGACGGTTTTCACCGTAGCCTATACCCGCGAGGTGCTTCGCGGAGATCCCCTGCTCCTGCATGAACTGGAGCACGCTGTAGGCGCGGGCCATGGAGAGCTCCCAATTGGAGGCGTATTTACCTTTTTTGATCGGCACATTATCGGTATGTCCTTCTATTATGACGTCATTGGGGAGCTTCTTCAGCTCAGCGGCTATAGGCGCCAGCACTTTTTTTGCGTGTTCCTTCAAATCTGCCCTGCCGGAGGCGAAAAGCACCCCTTCCGTGAGCACCAGCTTAACCTTGCGCTCGCTGGACTGTACCTGCACCAGGTTGGCCAGTTCGCCGACCTGCATTGATCTTTTTAAGCTGGTTTCCACCTGAGACTCTTTTTCCTGGGCCTTGGCGCGGTCAAGCCCGCGGGAATCCGCCTGGCCGCCAAAAGCCTTCTGTATATTGCCGAGGGACTCCTCATATTTTCTGCTTTTCGTCTTGTCCGTTCTGGCCACGGAAAAGGAGAACAGGACCAGAAAGAATATCATCAGGTAGCTCATCAGGTCGCCGTAGGTGACGGCCCAGAGCGCGCCCTTGTTCAACTGGTTCTCGACCTCGTCCCGTCTTTGTTTATAGATTGACATACAAGGAGTCCTTCTTATCCGCCGGGATTTTCCTGTTTTTTAGGCATTAAAAAAGCCAACTCCGTCCTGAATTGATTGAACAGCGCTTCCAGGTGTTTAACCTGCCTGGAGAGCGATTCAAAATCGGAAGCTATTTTTTCATGTTCCGCGGAAATTACCGCGGCTCCGCGCATAGCCGCGTTAAAACTCTTTCCCATCCCCTCCACGCTCGCCTTCAAAGACTGGGAGAAGGCCTCCAGCTCATAAACCATCCGCAGTTTATCTTCGTTGCTGTTAAGCCTGTCTTCCAGGTACGAGAGCCGCGCGGTACGTTCCTCGATCTTTTCAATACGCCGGAAGCTGCCTGTCGCCGTTTCCTGGGCCGCACCGGCTTTGCGGACGGCATCCCTTAAAGCCGTGTCGAAGAGGGTAAACCGCTCCTTAAGTTCATCGGCGAGACCGGTCTCAAGACTTTTCAACCGCCCCTCATAAAGGCTTACGCTGATAGCTAAGGAGTTCAGTGCGCCCGGATCGAGGCGCCTCACAATTTCTTCCAGAGTACCGACTCTGCCGCGCTGTAATCCCAGCGCTTCCTTGAGTTGCACAACTGTAGAGAGGGCTTCAGCCTGGCTTGTCTGACCGCCCGCCTTTACTGCGTCTAGTTGCCTTTTTATCCCGGCCATTTCCTGTTCAAGTTCCAGAACACTGAACTGTGCGGCTTGCAGCTTACGTTCAAACCCCTCAACCGACACGGCAGGAGCCGCCCCGGTCCTTTCCAGTTTTTTAATTCTGGCCTCAAGCGCCCCGAAAGCGGCCGCAGCCCGATCGCTTTCAAGTTTTTTAATTCTATCCTCAAGCGCCCCGGCCGCACCCGCTGCCCCGCTCCCCCCCATTCTTTTAATTTCACCCTCCAGCGCAGCCACTCTCGCGGATAGATCTTCACCTTGCGGCGGAGGAGACGCGGTAGCTGGTGGAGGTACCCGGCACGCCGCCTCGTCAAGAATGCCCTGAGGCTTAAGAAAGGAGAATAGGGACTCCCCGGCTGTCATTTTGCCTCCCCTCCGGGCTTAAGAGCCAGACTTTTCAGGCTTGCCTCTATTTCCCCCCTGGTCCTGGCAAGCAGGACCCTTTCCTTCTCCAGCCCGGCGGCAAGCTCAGCCGCGGAGTCGTAACTTCTGCGTATTAGCGCCCCGGAAACGCCTAACAGAGCCTCCAGATCTACCGGTTCCAAAGCCTTAACAAAGACTTTCAACCCGGCCATGACGCCGTTAAGCCGCTCCTCGATAGAAGAGATATTGCCGGCCACAGCGGCGATAGCCGGGGCGTAAGAAGCCGACAGGCCGTATGTCTCCTTAATTTTTTCAAGCTGCCGGACATTTTCCGCCGCGGCCTTTGCCGCGACCGCATCGATATGCGCCTCCAAAGACTTCCCCAGCCCATAGCGCATGTTTGAAACCGCGGAAAGCACCTTCTCATTTTCCAGTTGAAGCCGGGTTTCAAACGCGTCTATTTTCAGCGTATTATCCCGTTCCCGCGCGGCAAGTTCATCAATATGGGAGACAAGCAGTCTTGCCAGCGAATCAAGCCGCTCGCGCCCGTCAACGGCGGCGGCGTCGACATGCCGCAGGAACGCGCCGCTCCCGTCGGCGAAAGACTCCCTGACGGAGGAAACCACGTCTTTTTTGACTTCAATCAGGATGTCCTCCACCCGCTCCTTGCCGGCGAACGACTCAATCTGCAGCTGCTTTATTTCCGGGGCAAGCCCGGCCAGCCGTGCGTCTATAGCCTTGGAAAGCTCCGCCACGCGTCCCTCCACCCCGCGCGCGGCCGCCGGGGCGGCTTCTATCTTAGCGGCGGCGTATTTTAACGCGGCTTCCAGCGGGGCCAGACGCTCTTTAAGCCCGGCATCCACGGCCTTCACCACGGCGGCGGCTATTTCTTCCGTAGAAACCGCGGGGGCAACGGGTTCCGGAGGCTTTTTAGCCGCGGCGGAGTAAACCTCCATCATCCGCTTCTCCATTTCCTCAACGCGCGACCAGGCTTTTTCAAGCTGGTCGTGCATCTGCCGGTCCAGTTCGGAATACTTATGCTGCTCGCGCACCACCTTAAGCAGTTCCTCTATTTCGCGGCGGGCGCTTATTTTCGACTCTTCTATATTCTTGATCTGCGCCGCGCCAAGCAGGAATTTTTCCTGGAATTCTTTCAGGCGGCCCTCCATTTCAGCCATTTTCAGGAGCACCGCCGGGTCCGGCTGCGCCTGGGGCGCCGCGGGGATGGAAGAGACCTGCTCCGTAAGTTTTTTCTCTATCTGCCCCACTATATTGCGCTCCATAAGTTCTATTTTCCTGTTAAGCGCGGCGACCTGTTCCTCCGAAACGGCGGGTTTAGGCGCCGCCGGCGCGGGAGCGGGCGGAGGCGCGGGTTCGTTGGAGGGAAATATCCCGGAAAAAACGGAATCTTTTTTGCCTTCGTTGTTTCTCATAAATACTCTCCTAAACCGCGGGCTCTTCGCTCGCCAGCAGCCGCGCGCCCGCCAGCGGGTTTCCTATTCTGCCTTCTTTTATCATCACGCCCGCTTTGGCCATTATAAGTTCCACGGCTTCCTCTATCTTTTCCGCCGAGGGAGTTCCGTAGCTTATGCTTTGCTCTATCATAGCCCAGGTTTTTTCCGCCATCTGGGCCCTTATTTTCTGTCTTACCGCTTCCGGCAGCCCGAACAGCGCGGACGACCATTCCTCTACTTTAACCGCGCTGACAACCAGGGAAAGATCCTTTTCCTCCAGCAGGGCGAGGTCGTCCGGCAGGAATATTCTTTTACGGACTTCGGCGGCCAGTTCAGGATGTGTCTTCGCCAGTTCCGCAAGCATTCCCTTTTTGGCGCGCAGGTTCACGCTCTCGATAGCGCTCAGCGCCCCGTCCAGGCCGCCCACCGCCCCGCTCAGGCGCCTTTCAAGCTCGTCCTTAAGCGTAATTATTATTTCAGGCTCCACAAAACGTATTTTCGCCATATTAGCTACGACCTCGGAGGCGAAGGCGGACGGAAGTTTTTTCAGGAACTCGCCGCGCACTTCCTGCGGCAGGTGCCCGGCCACCAGCGCGACATTCGCGGGGTCTTCGCTGACCATCAGATCCACAAGGAAATGCACCTGTTCGCGGCGCACATTAAAAACCACTTTCCCGTCCCCCTCGGAGGGAACCTCGCCGCCGCCGGAAGCCCGCGCCGGAACTCCGGGGGCGCCCAAAGCCGGCGCTCCGCCGTCCATACCGCCGGGAGCGCCGTTCTTCCCGAGTTCCATGGTTATCTGGTGGTTCTGCTGCACTTTAGCCATGGTGCTCATAGCCCCGGCGAGTTTCAGGAAACCGACAGCCACGACTATCATGGCAATAATACCCATCAGCGACAGCATCATATATTTCATGACCAGACCAATAGCCTCCGGGGTGTACCAGATGGTGCGAGATCGGA
>JAJZVJ010000219.1 GCA_021845705.1 bacterium | reverse complement strand
ATAAAGGCTTGGGAAAGACAAAGGAATAAGAGCGGAAGCAAGATTGTGTGGAAATTTACGCGACAGGATGCGGACACCAAATTGCGAAAGCATTATGTTGCATAATTAATTTGTTGCCATACTAGTGATCAGATTGCACGCGGCCCGGCGTGAATCCAACAGCGAGAATTTTCCGGAGACGGAATAATTCAGCGCCCCCCAGGGGAGAAGCAGCACATAAGACGCGCACAGGAAAGCCGCTGACCGCATAAAAAACGCCCTGGAACGCTCTTCAGAATAAACCCAGTCGCAGAGCAGTACCACTGGAGGGAACAGGAACAGCGGCGTGCGGACCAGCAGGGAAGCCCCGATCGCAAGCCCGGTGAGGATACTTGTCCTGACAGTGTTCTCCCGCCGCCGCAAAAGCAGCAGCGCAAAAGCCAGTAAGAGGAACAAACTATAAAAAGACTGCTCCGCGTCATAACCGAAAGCTCCCGAAAGCTCTAACGCTCCCGCAGCGGCCAGGGCCAGCAGCCCGGAGCGAAATCCCCGAAACAGGCACCCGCACGCGAAAACAAGCCAGTAGATCCCGAACCGGACGGCGAGCAGCACAGGCAGAGCCGCGCGCAGGTCCTGAGCCAAAGCAACCGCCGTCCCGAAAAGCGGCATATTGAACGTTATATCGTTATTGGGCAGGCCGAAAAGAAGGAAACTTCCCAGTTCAGGGCGGTCCAGATATATTTTCAATCCACCGGACCTGAGAAGCAAGGCCGAGGTAAGGGCCGCGAAGAACGCGGCTAAAAGCACCGGCCACACGGTCAGCGACGATCCCGGCCCGGAGATCCCGCGTATGGATTGTTTTGCGTTCATAATTGCGTATGTCCGCAACGGTCCTATAAGAGCTGGAGGTATTTTTTCAGGGCCTGGATGAAGAAGGCCGTGTCGTCGGGGGTATTGTAGGCGAAGAAGGAGATGCGGATGGTCTCGCGGTAGCCGGAGGCGAGGCACGCGAGGTCGGCGCAGTGGCGGCCGGTGCGCACCGCTATAAAGCGGCCGCGCTGCTGATTGAGGAAAAGATTGAAATCCGGCACCGAGAAGCCTTTCTTCTCCGGAACAATGGAGATCAAAGACCCTTCAAGCAGATCCTCGCGGCGCCCAAGAACCCTGATGCCCCTGATACCTTCCAGGCTCTTGAGCGCCCCGTCAACCAGGCCCGAGACATGCGCCCTTATGTTCTCAAAACCGCATTTTTCCAGGCGCTCCAGCGTCACGGCCAGCGCCGAGGCCCCGGAGTAATTCTGAACGCCGGCCTCGAAACCCTGGTAACTGCCGAGGTATTTCACTTTATAACGCCCGCCGGCAAAAGAGACCTCCTCCACGGTACCGCCGCCAACCCGGGACGGGCGCAGCCTGGCGAGGAGGTCCCTCTTAACATACAGCGCGCCCGTGCAGTACGGGGCGCCAAGCTTGTGGCCGGAGAAAGCGGCGGCGTCGGCGCCGTACTGCGCCCCGCCGCCGCCGTGGGTGGGCGCGTACTGGGCGTCATCGCAAAAAAGGCGGGCCCCTGCCGCGTGCGCCAGGTCCGCCGCGGCGGCCATATCCTCCCGGCCGCCGAAAATATTCGAGGCGTGGGTCAGGCAGACCAGCGCGGTTTTCGGCCCGGTCATCTTATCCAGCGCCTCAAGGTCCACCCGCATATTCTTAAGCGGCGCTACGCGCAGTTTTATCCTGCCCGCGCACGCGAGCCGCTCGAAAGGCAGGAACACGGCGTTGTGTTCGAGCGGGGAAAGGACGACTTCGTTCCTCCCGGCGGTGAACGGGAAAGAATTGGCCAGCAGGTTTACGGCGTCCGTAACCCCGGCGGTGAAAATTATTTCTTCGGGGGCTTCCGCGCCCATGAAAGAAGCCGCGGCGGAGCGGGCCGCGTAAAAATTCTCCTCCATGGCGGCGGCCAGGGCGTGGAAGGAGCGCTTCCCGCCGCAGCCGCCCAGCTCCAGCAGGTGCCGGCGCTGCTCGTCCGCGGCGCGCTTAAGCTTCAGCACCGTGCAGGCGCTGTCCAGGTAAACCAGCCTGCGGCCCTCGAAAGCGGAACCGAGGGCCGGGTATTCTTTCCTAAGGGCGGCTATCTTGTCTTTCATAAGGTCCCGTGCACCGCGACATAGTCCTTCCTGGGGCCGGGGCAGAGCTTAAGAAAACGGCAGCCGCGGCAGGCGGGAATATGCGCCTTTTCCTCCAGGTGCGGACCTTTATGCCCGTCCCTCATTTTTAGCATATCCACGCTGAGCCGGTAAAATCCGCCGAGGAAGCACGGGGGAATATGGTCGACTTCGCAGCGGATCTTGTTCTCGCGGCAGATAGCCAGCGCTTTCTCCAGGTACGGCCGCACCGCCCCGTATTTCGGCAGGTATTTTGAACCGCCCGCGCGGCCTATACCTTTTATATAGCTGAACTGCAGCCAGGCTATGCCTTTAAGCTCTTTCGCGGCGAAAGCGGCGAAAGACGGCAGCCGCCTGTAGTTAAGGCCGCTTATGACGTGTGTAAGACGGACGGCCGCGCCGGCCCGCACGAATCTTTTAACTCCCGCCACCCTTTTTTTAAAGCCGCCCCTGGCCCCGGTTATCTCAAGGTCCAGGCCCGGGGCGGCGGCCGGGAAATTCACGTTAAAATAGCCGTTCGCCGCTTTAAGCGCAAGAATTATCTTTTTAAATTCCCCTTCCCTCAGCCCGGCCGCGGCGAGGGCGTTAGTCTGCAGCTCGGCCCGCCTGCCGAGTTTCTTTACGGCGGCCAGCAGCAGCGCAAGGCTGTCCGCGCCCGCCAGCAGCGGCTCGCCCCCCGAGATCTGCACCAGGCCGGGCGGCATCGCCGCTATCTCTTTCAGCCAGGCTTTAAGGGGCGGCGTTCCCGCGCCGCCTTCCTCCTCCGGGTAGGAGCAGAACATGCAGCGCTGGTTGCATTTCCGGAAAAGGTGTATTAAAGCCATTTTATGATCTCGTCGTACGGCCTGGCGAGGGACCAGCGGTAGACACCGCGGCTGAAGCTGGTCTTAACGAGGCCCTTGGAGACCAGGCTGGCGGCCGAGGTCATTACCGCGTTGCCGTCCGAGCAGTCCCGGCACAAAACTATGTTCTTTGAAAGCGCAAGGATCTCCTTGGTGGAGGCCACGGGCTTCAGACGCAGTATCTCCACCAGGCACTTCTCGTTATCGGACAGGTAGATCCTGCCCGCGGCCGCTGTTTTTTTCAGCGAACCCGGTTTTTTTACCGGCACGAAACCTTTCCAGCCGAAATTAGCGAGATAATGGACGTCCGCGCCGCGGCATTTTATTTTCAAAGCGCAGCTTCCGCACGGCGGCCCCTTGACCTTGGCCGCTTCGGCGTTGGCGTCCAGGTCCGTCGTGCCGCCAAGCGGGTCCGTCACCAGGGTATTGAAGAGGTCCAGGCCGATGGCCAGTTTTTCGCGCCCTCCCAGGAAACAGGGCGGCGTGTTCAGGAAAAGTATTTCACCGGGCAGGCCGGCCGCCTCCATGGTTTTCACGGCCTCCCCGAAATAGCGTTCGCAGGAAGGGAGGCTGACCCCGAGCTTTTTGGCGTTTTTCGCCATGGCGCCGTTATAGACCGGATAAATAATAACGAAGTTGGTTATACCGCGTTCAAGGTAGAACTTTATTATCTCCGGCAGGCGCTTATAGTTCAGCCGGTTCACCAGGATGTTGGTGCCGAGGCGTATTTTAAGCTTCCTTAAATTTTCCAGCCCGGCCAGGGCTTTCTTCAGGGCGCCCGGAACCCCCACCAGGGCGTCGTGCTCCGCCGCGGAATCGCTGGTGAAAGAGAACTTGCAGAAGGTCAGGCCGGCCTTCGCCAGCGCGCGGCAGAAGGCCGGGTCCGCCAGCTTTATCCCGTTGGTCTGCACCCGTATGAAGCGGAACCCCACGGATTTTCCAAGCGCGACGGCCTTAAGTATGTCCGGCGAGATCAGCGGCTCGCCGCCGGTAAACCCGAGGCGGCGGTAGCCGTCTTTATAGGCCGAGTAGATATTGCGCGCCACCGCGGCGAACGGGGCGTTAAGGGACTTGTCGAAATCCCCCTGCGAACAGAAGGCGCAGCGGGCGTTGCAGTTATAATTCAGGATCAGCTCGAAGCATTTCCCGTTGGGTTTTTTTTCCATACGCCTATTTCACGGGCTTCAGTTCTTTGTCGCCGTACGCCTTGAGGTACTCCACCCAGATCCCTTCGCAGGCGGAGTAAAAGCGGCAGCCGCGGCAGCGCGCCGTCTTTTTGCGGCTCAGCGCCGAGCGGGAGCCTATGGCGTCCCTGTTAAGAAAGTCGGGGGCCCAATGCTCCGTCATGAAGAGTTCTCTCTCGTTGGTTTCGCTTATCTGGCCAAGGCAGCCGCCGAAATGGCAGAGCGGCACGTACCGCGCCTTCCACTGCCCCATCCCCGCGGCCCGCCCGAGCGCGAGCGCGCGGCGCATATAAGGCGCGGCCTTGGAAATGCGCGGGACCAGGCGCCTGAAATCGTTCTTAGCGCCGCCGTAATTAGGGTCGACGAAAATATATTCCACATTGCGGATGCGGTTCTTTATATAGAACTTGGCAAGCGCCGGCAGGGCGGCCATATTCTGTTTTACCACGGTGGTATTGCCCCCCACCCGCCTGAAGCCCAGTGCGCGCAGGTTCCCGAGCCCTTTTTTAAGCTGCGCGAAACTGCCCGGCGCGCGGGTGAGGGCGTCGTGGGTAGCGGCGTCCGGCCCGTGCACTGAAAATATCAGCGAGTCGATCCCTGATCGCACTATGGCCCGCGCGGCCGCCGGGTCGGCAAAGACGCGGCCGTTGGTGGCGCAGCTTACCTGCGGTATCCCGAGTTCCTTGGCGGCCGCGACTATCCGTTTAAAATCAGGGCGTATAGTGGCTTCGCCGCCTATTATTTCAAGTATATAGGCGCCTTTGTTCTTAGCCCTCAAAACTTCACGCAGCAGTTCCGCGGTGGTTTTCTGCGGATAGGCGCGCTTGTCCGCGTCGATGCAGAACGCGCAGTTATTATTGCACGCATAGCCCGTAAAAAGCACGATCTTAAGTTTCTTTTCTTCTTTCATCACATTTCAAAGCAAGGCCGTGATTTCCGCGGCGCAAACGGGGCCGGCGCGGTGTATCCGGAGGGGTGGACGGGGTTTTACCCGGCGCACCC
>JAJZVJ010000218.1 GCA_021845705.1 bacterium | reverse complement strand
CCGATCTGGATTCTATGATGCGGACATCGAGTTTAGCCGCGTGCGCGGGCGCGCTGAACGCCAGCAGGCCCGCGGCCAGCAGAGTTATGGAATATGCTGCTTTCATGTTATGTTCTCCTTAATTACAACTGTTCGAATATAAGTATAGCCCCGGGGCGGGCCGGCAGCTATTCGTAATTCTGCCTGCCGCTCTCGGTATTACTACGGAAGGGGGCTCCGGAGGCGGGCGCGGCCTCAGCTGTTTTGGCAGTTCCGGCTCCCCGGCTTCGGGTTCCTGGCGAAATATTGGAAGCGGGAGGTCAGCTCCGCCGCCCACTTCACGGCATTCAGTATCTGCGTTATCCCCGTTCTGGTCTGGCCCTTGTTGTTAATGTCCTCGTCTATCAGCGTCGCGTGGCCGTTTATCACGTTCAGCGCATTGTTGAAGTCGTGCGCCAGCGGCCCGGCGACCTCGCTCATGGCCTCGGCGGCCCTGAACGTGGCGAGCTCCGCCTCCGCTTTCCTGATATTAGTGATATCGCGGGCCACGCCCAGCACCCCCGTGATCCTGCCGGCGGCATTCCGCAGCGGTGTTTCCACGGTGTTAAAACAATACTTGCCCGAGGGCAGGACCATGTCATGGGTCCGCGTAACGGGTTTCCCGCCGCGGATCACTTCCTGGTCGTCTTTTTTCAGCGCCAGCGCCAGTTCCGGAGGGAGCAGCTCGGCGTCGGTCTTGCCCAGCACGTCTTCCGGCTTCAGGAGAAAAACGTCGGCGCAGGCCTTGTTCAGCTTTGTATAGCGGCCGGAAAGGTCCTTGATGAAAATGGCGTCTTTCGAGATCTCGAAGATATTGCGCAGCGTCGCTTCGTTCTCCTTCAGCAGCTCCGCGGCGGCCAGCCTTTTGCCGACATCACGCACCACCCCGGTTATCAGGGCCGGTACGCCTTCCGACATTACTATCCCGCTTTTCTGTTCCATGTAAAAATAGCCGCCGTTCTTTTTGTGCAGCCTGTAAGAGATCATCGGGAGGGTCCGGCCGGTCTCCCGCGCTTTAGCCAATGCGTTTATGGCAAAGCCCCGGTCCTGCGGGTGAATTAATTCAAAAATACTGCGGCCCAGGATCTCCTTCGGCGTGTAGCCGTAAGCCGCCACTTTCGGGCTTGCGTATACTATCTTCCCCTCCATGTCGGCCGAGTAGATTATGTCCTGCGAGGAAGCGATCATGGCCAGGAGCCCTTCGTGCTCCCTGCGCCGCGCCTCGTCGGCAAGTTTGTGCTTTAAGATCAGCGCGTAAGAGCCGGCCAGGCGCCCGGCCGTCTCCAGGTCGGCCGCGGAGTACTTTTCCCCCGGGTTGACCAGCGCCAGCAGGCCCAGTTGTTCACGTCCGGACCGCACCGGCACACCCAGGAACCTGCATATCTTCATGCCCCCCCGCGCGCGGCCCTGCGGCACCGAATTTACGAGCAGCGGTTTGTTTTCCTTCCTGACACGGGCCCAAAGCCTGTTAAATTCCGGTGAAGAGAAAGGCCCCGTTCTAGCCCGGCGTTTCCCCCCTTTGCCGGTCGGAGTAGAGGCCATAAGCCGCCCGGTGGCCGGGTCCGTATAGCCCGCGAAACCGGACCGGCTGCCGGTACGCCGGCACGCCTCGTCTATCACCGCCCTGGACATCTCGGCTAATGAAATTCCGGGGGTCTTCAGGAAGAGCTCTTCCAGCCCTTTGACCGCGGCGGCGTCCCGCTCACGGTTCCCGCCCGCGGCTGTTTTTTTACGCGGCAGCCGCCCCGGCATTATTTTTTTAAAAGTCCGAAGGTTATTTACAGGTTTATTCATAATACCCGCTCCCCCCCGGCCTGCCCGGGCGGCTATAACACAAGCATACGCTATCACGACCCCGTTAGCTATTCGGAGTTCTCCCTCGCGGTCTAAGTATTATTACGGATTTAAGGACGGCGTGAACCGCCGGGACCCTGTTTTCCGGCGTTCCGGAAAGGCCGGCCGGCGCGCTGGAAGGAAGCCGGGGCGCTGGAAGGAAGCCGGGGCGCGCCGGATAGCGGCCGGGATATTAAGCTTGTGCCGCGGGTGCGTTTCCGCGGTGCGGGCGCTGGTGCCTGGCCGGGGAAACCATCGGTACCGGGGCCAGAACGGCGCCGGTCATACCCGCGGGGAAATGCCGGCTGCCCCGGAATACTTGCCTTATGGCCTCTAACAGTTCAGCCGTAGGCTGGTCCTTCATTACATAGCCCCGCACTCCGCAGAGGGCCATCCGCACTACGTACTCCTCGCTGGAATGCATGCTGAAAGCTATGAGCCCGGCTCCCGGAACCAGCCGGTGCAGGCGGAGGGACAGTTCACCGCCCTCCATGGAGGGCAGGCTGACATCCAGCACTATTATATCGGGCGCCAGTTTCCTGGCCTTGCGGAGCGCTTCCGGCGCATCCGAAGCTTCCCCCACCACCGCTATCGCGTGAGCGGTCAGGTAGGAACGCACGCCGTCACGCACCAGCGGATGATTGTCTACGAGCAGAACCTTTATCTTGTTCGATTTATCGCGCGTCATGCTTATTTCCCCCTCTTCCTCTAAAAAGAATAATTCGCCGCGGCCGATAACGGGCCTGGACTCCCTCCGCGAAGTCCCCGTGATCGGCGCCCTTGGGGCGGTAATAGGCGGCGCGGCCCCCTATCGACAGCCCGGGCCGGGGCCCGTGGCTCTCTTCCGCGCCGTCCTGCGCGCGGGCGCGGGCGGCCTGTAAAAGACCGGCGGCCAGCAGCATAAAAAACACCAGGCTCTTGTACGCGTTCATAAATATAACCTCTTCCCTGACCCGTTAACCTGAAAGTTGCAATTGCAACTTTCCGCCCGCATAGCGGGCGCCCTTCGGGAGGTATACACCTCGTAGGGCCGGGCGCGGAGCCCTCTGGGCCTGCCGTATCAAGCGCTATGCGCCACAGACGGCCATGGCGCTGGGCCCTGGCCTATGGCCGTGCCGCATCAGGAGCTATGCTCTTCAGGCGGCCTCCGCCCGCTTCGCGGGGAATCCTGCGGAATATCTCTGTCCCCTCATCCTTCGAATGAGATCTATCTTGAACTGCAGGATTCAGGTTAATACAGAGAGCATACCGCATACGGCGGGGCCTGCCAATGCGGAATTATACTCGCAGCGCTGACGTGGATATTACGGAGATCTTTTAAGGTTTTTTCGGGGCGGGCGAGCTTAAGGACGTAAGCCCGTGCTGGATGGCGTACTTCGTAAGGCCGGCGATGGTCAGAATATTGAGCTTATGGGAGACGTGCTCGCGGTGGGTCTCCGCGGTACGGACGCTGATGCCCAGTTTTCTCGCCACTTCTTTGTTGGCCAGGCCTTCCGCCAGGAGAGCGAGCACTTCCCGCTCCCGCGCGGTCAGGAGAACGCCGCTCTCCCCCTCCGGGGAAGGCTTTGACCCCGGGGCCAGAATGGCGTCGGACATCTCCGGAGGAAAATAGAGGCCGCCCTGGTGAACGCGCAGCAGGGCCTCGGCGAGCTTGGCCGCAGAAGCGTCCTTGGTAACGTAACCGTGCGCGCCGCAGCGGGCCATCCGCACCACGTATTCCTCGCCGCTGTGGATGCTGAAGGCTACTATCTTGACGCTCGGGACCGCCTGCCGCAGGCGCTTGGCCAGTTCGCCGCCGTCCAAAGAGGGCAGGTTGATGTCCAGCAGGACCACGTCGGGCAGCGGCTTCTTTATCTTTCGCAGGGCCTCGGCGGCGTCGGCCGCTTCCCCGACCACCAGGAAAGAGCCCCGGGCGGTCAGGCTGGAGCGGACGCCCTCGCGCACGGCGGGATGATCGTCCACCAGGAAAACTTTTATTTTGGGCTGATTCTTTTTTTTCATAGGTTGTTATCCTCCAGGCCCGACAGCGGAACGCGGACGCTGAGCGTGGTCCCGGCCCCGGGCCCGGACTGAAGTTCCAGCGACCCTCCCGCCAGTTCGGCGCGCTCCCGCATACTGCCGAGGCCGATGCCGCGCCCGGACGGCGCCCGCTTGCCGCCCGGCTTGAAGCCTATCCCGTTGTCTCTCACGCTCAGGACAAGTTCCGCGCCTTTGCGCGACAGGCCGACCTCCACCCTGTCCGCCCTGGCATGTTTGCCCGCGTTATTGAGCGCTTCCTGGGCGATACGGAAAAGCGCCAGCCCCAGTGCTAGGGGAACGTCCGCGGGAACGTGCGCGGCCTGCAGCGTTACGCTTATCCCGGCCCGCTCTTTGAACTCGCGGCAAAGCGCGCGCAGCGCCGCCTCAAGGCCCAGGTCCACCAGCTCCGAGGGCATAAGGTTCTGGGAGACCCGGCGTATTTCGGAGATGGCGCTGCTAAGGAACCCGCCCACTTTAACTATCTTTGCCGCGGCCCTGGCGTCAAGGGAGATCTCTCCGGGGAGGGCTTCCAGCCTGAATTTAACTCCGGAAAGTATCTGGCCCACCCCGTCATGAAGTTCGCGGGAAAGGCGCTTGCGCTCGGTTTCCTGGGCCGAGATGGCCCTGGAATGCAGCCCGCGGAGCTCCCGCTCCGCCCGCTTCTGCTCGGTTATATCCCGCTCGGTGGTCGCTACCTCTACCGCCCGGCCTTTGTCGTCGCGCAGCACCGTGACCGTAAGCAGCACGTCCAGGAGCCGGCCGCCCCGGGTCAGGCGCTGTGTCTCTACCGGCGCCGCCGGCACGCGGACCAGCTCCCGCGCCAGTACGCGTTTGTTCCGGGGCATGAGCCGCCTCAGGCTCATCGCCAGGGCTTCAGCTTCGGTATAGCCGTACATCTTCTGCGCGCCTTTGTTCCAGGCTATTATCCGGTCGCTGAGATCGCAGATGATGACGGCGTCGTTGGAGTCAAGCACCGACGTGGCCAGCCGCAGCGCTATCTTTTCCGAAAGCTTCCGCTCCCGCTCGGCCCGCTTTTGCTGTGTAATGTCGCGCTCGGTCTTTGCCACCTCGACAGGCCGCCCTTTGTCGTCGCGCAGCACCGTTACCGTGAGCAGCACGTCCAGGAGCCGGCCGTCCTTCGCCCGCCGCCGGGTCTCGATAGGCGCCGCCGATACCTGGGCCAGGTCCCGCGCCTTCATTTTAATTTCTTTAGGCATGAGCCGACTGATATCCATCCCCAGGGCTTCCTCTTCGGTGTAGCCGTACATCTTCTGGGCGCCTTTATTCCAGGCCG
>JAJZVJ010000217.1 GCA_021845705.1 bacterium | reverse complement strand
GGGTGCCGCGCGGGGCTTCCACCACGCCGACCCCGAATTTCGGGGTCTTGACCGGGATATTGCGGAATTCTCCGCTTATTATCTCCGGGTCGTTCACCAGTTCCACCATGCGCTCGGCCGCCTGCAGCATCTCCACCACGCGCGCCCAGTGGTTGGCCAGGGTGTGGTGCACCGGCCTGCCGCCCAGCGTTTTGAAATATTCCTCATAAGCTTTCTGGGCTTCCGGGGTAGCCATCCCTTCGGCGGCGTTGAGGCGCGCCATGGGGGCCACCGCGTAAACCCCGCTGGCCCCGCCCTCCACGAAGCCTTTCCAGCCGGCTTTTTTAAGGAAAGGGAACTTTATGTAACTCCAAGGCTCGACGTGTTCCGAGACGTGTTCCAGGTAATCCCGCACCGGGAACCTGGCGTACTCGCTCCCTTCCGGAGTTACCACACGGATCTCCCCGTCGTAGAAGTTCAGCAGGTTCTTTTTGTCCACCAGGCCCATATAGTACGTTCTATGCGTGAACGCGTCCGAGGTGATAAGCTTCACGTAAGCGTCGTTCTTTAAAACGATATCGTGGAACACCTGCAGGGTGAACCTGGCGAACTCGAGGCCGTCTTTGGCTATTTCCTTGAACCTGGGAAGTTCCGAAGAAGAGATGCCCTTAGCCACGCCGCCGGGCAGGCCCATGACGGGGTGTATCACCTTGCCGCCGGCGTAATTTATTATTTCGCGGATGCGGCGGCGCATGGAGATGACCCGTTTTCCCACGTCCAGGCCCACCTTGCCTATCACCCCCAGCACGTTGCGCAGTTCTTTCGGCGCGTCGGGACCGACAATGAAGTCGGGGCCGCCCAGGATATACACGTGCAGCGCGTGGTCCTCCAGCATGAAAGCGTTATAGACCAGCTCGCGGATCTTGCGGCCGGCCGGGTGGCATTCCACCCCGTAAAGGTCGTCCAGCGCCTTGGCCGCGGCCATATGGTGCGCGGTGGGGCACACCCCGCAGATGCGCGAAGTGAGCTGCGGCATATCCTCGGCGGGCCGGCCCTGGCAGAACACCTCGAAGCCGCGCAGTTCGGGTATCTGCAGGTACGCCCTGTCCACGTTGCCCTGGTCGTTCAAAAAGATCTCTATCTTGCCGTGGCCTTCCAGGCGGGTGATGGGGTCTATTGAAACGGTGCGCCGGCCGGAATTAGCCTGCTGGTGGGCCTGGTTCCAAACTTTCTGGGCTGTCTTGTCCATGGTAGTGCTCCTAGTTTAGCTTGCGCCGCAGCAGGCTCTTGGAAAGGCCGTAGCGGTAGAAAGTCCCGATGGGGTCCGGAATGCCGTCCAGGACGGCGTCTATTCCTTTTTCGTCTTTCGGGGCTATATTGGAGAAAACAGAAGAAACGAATTTAGCGCCCTGGTCTTTCACCCTTGAAGTGGGCCCGAAACAGCCGGTACAGGGCATGTTCCCCCCGGGGCAGAGCGCTTCGCAGCCGCCGCGCGTAGCCGGGCCCATGCAGACCAGCCCCTGCGCAAGCAGGCATTTCTCCGGGTCTATCTGCACCTGGTGGGGGCGCTTGAAGCCGGTAAGGGAGAGGTCGGACGGCTTGGAATCCTTCCGCCTGCACTCCTCGCAGAGCGCGATGTCGGGCGAAAGCACCGTTCCCTTGGGCGGGAGCTTGCCCGCAAGCAGAGCCTGCACCGCGGCCATTATAAGCTTGGGCGTGGGCGGGCAGCCGGGAAGATAATATTCGACGTCTATCACCTGGTCCAGCGAGCGCACCATCCCGTGCAGTTCCGGCAGGGTAAGCACGCGCCCCTCGTCCACGCTCTTTACCTTCGGGCGGGTTTTGCCCGGATTGTCCACACCGGGGCAGTCCTCGTAGACATATTTAAGGATCTGCTCCTTGCCGAACTGGTTGGCCAGGGCCGGGATGCCGCCGGAATTAGCGCAAGCGCCGAAAGAGACCACCACCCGGCTTTTCTTCCTCAACAGGCGCGCCCATTCCTCCTGCTCGGAGGTGCGCACCGCGCCGTTAATGAAAGCGGCCGCTATGGATTTGTCCGGCCGCGCTTCGATATCGGACTTTTTAAAGTCCATCGCCACCGGCCAGAGCACTATATCCACGGCCTCCACCACCTTCAGGATATCCTCGGCCAGGTCCACCACGGCCTCTTCGCAGCCGCCGCACGACGCGCACCAATAGAAAGCAACAGCGGGTTTGTCAGACATGGAGCTTCTCCTTCCTGGGGCCGCCCTGGTTTATATGCGCTTCGAGTTCCTCTATTTCCTTGTCCCATTCCTTGAACTTCCCCGGCATATCCAGCGGCCCCAGCGCGCGCACTTTTTCCGTTATCTCGTTCACCACCGCGCGCACCTTGTCGCCCTCGGCCCCGGAGATCCATTCAAGGCGGAAGCGCCCGTCGTAGATCCCCATGCCCTTAAGCATCCGCTCCAGCATGCGCATGCGGCGCAGCGTTTTATAATTGCCCTCCGCGTAATGGCAGTCGCCCGGGTGGCAGCCGCCCAGCAGCACCCCGTCCGCGCCGCGCGCGAAGGCGTCCAGCACGAACTGCGGGTCCACGCGGCCGGAGCACATCACGCGTATTACGCGCACGTTGGGGGCGTATTTCAGGCGCGAAACGCCCGCGAGGTCCGCCGCCGTATAGGTGCACCAGTTGCAGAAGAACGCCACTATTCTGGGTTCGAATTTTTCGGTCATTTCGTCAACACTCCTTCTATCTCGCTGAAGATCTCGTCGTCGCTGAACAGGTTCTGCTTTATGGAGCCGGACGGGCAGGCCGCCGCGCAGACCCCGCAGCCTTTGCAAAGGACTTCGTTGATGACCGCCTTCGCGTTCTCCCCGGCCTTCTCCATGCTTATGGCCGAATAAGGGCAGAGCGGCACGCAGGTCTTGCAGCCGGAGCACTCCTCCGCCGCTATGTGAGAAGTATTGGGCTCCAGCTCCACGAAGCCGGCGTCTATGAGCGCCAGCGCCTCGGCCGCGGCGGCCCCGGCCTGCGCCACCGTGTCCGGGATATCGCGCGGCGCCTGGCAGCCGCCGGCGATGAACACGCCTTCGGTGAAGGTGTTCACCGGGGCGAGCTTCGGATGCCGCTCCTGGAAGAACCCCTCCGTGCCGCAGCCTATATTGAAGCGGCGGCGCACTTCCTGGGCGTCCGCCTGCGGCTCGAGACCCGTGGAAAGCACCACCATGTCCACCGGGATGCGGCGCACGAAGCCGGCCAGCGTGTCCTCCACGCGGATGACCAGTCTGCCCTCTTCCTCCGGGGTCATGGCCCAGTCGGTCACGTCGGAAACGCGCCCGCGGACGAAATGCACCCCTTCGCTGAGCAGCTTGTCGTAAAATTCCTCGTACGCCTTGCCGGGGGCCCGCATGTCTATGTAGAAGTTATACACTTCCGCGCCGGTATGCTCCTTTATCAGGTGCGCAAGCTTGAGCGAGTACATGCAGCACACGCGCGAGCACCACTTGTTGCTCTTATCGTCGCGCGAGCCCACGCAGTGCACTATACCCACCGCTTTGGGGTGTTTCCCGTCGCGCAGCACCACTTCGCCGGAAGTGGGGCCCGAAGCGTTGACCAGCCGCTCCACCTCGAGCGCGGTATACACGCCCGGGTAGCGGCCGTAGCCGTAATTGGGGTCGCGCCCCGCGTCGTACGTCTTAAAGCCGGTGGCCAGCACTATGGCGCCCACTTTTATTTCCTCTATTTTTTCTTTCTGCTCGAAGTTGAACGCTTTACGGTCGCACACTTCGGCGCAGGATTTCTTGCATTTCCCCGTCTTAAGCTGGATGCAGGTCTCCGGGTCCACCAGCACCACCTTCGGCGTGGCCTGCGGGAAATCTATGTACACCGGCTTGCGCTTGCCGAGCCCCTGGTTGAACTTGTCCCTGAACTTGGGCTCTTTGAAGACGCAGGCGTCTATGCACTCCATGCAGCCCACGCAGAGGTCCTCGTCCACGTAGCGCGGCTTGCGCTTTACCTGCACTTTGTAGTTCCCGACGTAGCCCTCCACCTTCTCCACCTCCGAATAGGTCCAAAGTTTAATGTTCGGGTGGGATTTTACCGCGGACATTTTAGGCGTAAGGATGCAGGCCGCGCAGTCCAGCGTGGGGAAGGTCTTGTCGAACAGGGCCATATGCCCGCCGATGGTGGCTTCCTTCTCCACAAGGGTCACCTGCTTGCCAGCGTTGGCGAGCGTCAGCGCCGCGTGTATGCCGGCGATCCCCCCGCCCACCACCAGCACGTTCGGGTCCACGGGCACGCGCTGCTTGTCCAGCGCGTGGTGAAAGCGCACCCGGGCGATAGCGGCGCGCGACAGGTCTTTTACCTTCCGCGTGGCGGCCAGTTTATCGGTATGCACCCAGGAGGCGTGCTCCCGGATGTTCACCATCTGGAAATAGAACGGGTTAAGCCCGCCCCTGGCCGCGGCTTTGCGGAAGGTTTCCTCGTGCAGGTTGGGCGAGCAGGCGGCTACCACCAGGCGCTCCAGCTTATGCTTTTTTATATCGGCGGCTATCATCTCCTGGCCGGGGTCCGAGCACATGTATTTATAATCGCGCGCTATCGCCACGCCCGGCAGGCCCTCGGCGTATTTGCGCACGTCGGCCACGTCTATGGTGCCGGCTATATTAGTGCCGCAATGGCAGATATAAAAACCTACGCGGGGCAAACCATCATGTTTTTCCGTATTCCCGGTCATATTTACCTCCCCGCCAGTACTGCTTCCGCAGAAATAATGCCGCGCTTTATCCCGAGTTCCTTGGGGCTCAGGCCCATGGCGAGCCCCAGCACCTGCGTAAAGTAAAGCACGGGGATATCCACCCTCTCGTATTTGTACGCTATCTGGTCCTGGTAGCCGTCCAGGTTGAACTGGCAGAGCGGGCAGGGCGTTACTATGGCCTGCGCGCCGCGCTTTTTGGCCTCTTTAAGGATGATATAAGCCAGTCTCAGGCCGGCCTCCGGCACGGTGCCGGTAAGGCTGCCGCCGCAGCAGCGGGTCTTCATGGGCCAGGGCACGCATTCCGCGCCGGAGGCGGCGATAAGCTTGTCCATGCTCACCGGGTCGTGCTGGTCGTCGAAGGTGGCGTAGGGCCGCACCACCTGGCAGCCGTAGTAAGGCGCGAACTTCAGCCCGGAGAGCGGGGCCTTTATCCGCTTTTTAATCTCCGCGAGGCCCACATCG
>JAJZVJ010000216.1 GCA_021845705.1 bacterium | reverse complement strand
GGGCCCGGTGAGCGCGGAGTGGGTAGGAATGGAAGAGGCCGGACTCTTGGGGAGTCCGGCCTCTGAGACAGGGTTAAAAGGCCGCTCTATTTGCCCGGGGCGGTGGTTTCGGGGAGGGGCTGGGGCTCTTTGGCCGCTTTGGGTTTGCGGTGGTGTTTTTTTTCGCCGTCGGGGGCTTCCTGGCCGTCGGGGCCGTAGTTGTAGTTGTACTGGTAGTAGCCGTAGTAAGAGTACGACAGCCCGCCGAACTTGGACATGTTCACCACGCTGCCCAGCACCTTTATGCCTGCGGCGCCGATGCGTTTTACGGCTGTTTTAATAAGCGGCACGCGGGTTTTGCCGAAGGCGGCCACAAAGATGCAGTTGTTTATGTACTTGCCCCAAAGCAGCACGTCGCTGATGGGGAACATGGGCGGGCAGTCCACTATTACGCGGTCGTAGTCCTGGCCGGCCCAGGCGATAAAGGCGCTCAGGCGCGGGGTGTTAAGCAGCTCGGCCGGGTTGGGCGGGCGCGGGCCGCAGGTGAGAATGCTGAGGTTGGGCACGTCGGTAGGCTGTATAAGCGGGCGCAGGTCTTCTACGTTGCGGCCGGTCGCGAGAAAGTCGCTGAGGCCTTTGGCGTTGGAGACGCGGAACACTTTGTGCATGTTTGAACGGCGCAGGTCGCCGTCCACGATGAGGACCTTTTCCCCCGCCTGGGCTATTGCGGCGGCCAGGTTGCCGGCCACGAAGCTTTTGCCTTCGCCCTGCACGGAGCTGGTGACTATTATAGATTTGCTCTTGCTGCCCACTTCGGCGAAGTCCACCATGGTGCGCAGATTGCGGACAGATTCGCTTATAAGGGAATGTTCCTGCAGGATAAGGTGGTTGTAGGCGGTCTGCTCTTTGTTCTGGCGGGTAAGCGGGATAAGGCCCAGGAAGGGCAGGCCCAGCTTGTTCTCCACGTCTTCCTGGGTGCGCACGGTCTGGTCTATGAACTCCACCAGCACGGCGGCGAACAGGCCCAGCACCAGGCCGCCTATAAAGGCCAGCAGCATGTTGAAGAGCTTGCGCGGCTTTATAGGGTGCAGCGGCGGCATGGCCGCGTCTATAAGGCGGATATTGTTGCCCATCAACTGGCCGGACAGGTCTATTTTAAGGCTTTGTATAACCTTGTCGGTCTCGGCCTTAATCTGGGCCTGCACCGTCTTCAGGTTGGCCGTAAGGGCCACCACCACGGGGTGCTTGGCCGTGTAATGGCCGCTGGCCTCGGCCAGCTGGGACTGCAGCTTGGCTTCCTCGCGCTTAAGGTCCATTATAAGGCTATTGTTCACCACCGCGGGGAGGCTTTCGTAAATTGCGCGGCTCTGGTTGCCGGCCCGGTCGGCCTGCAGGGCGTTAAGCACGTCTTTGGACATGAAGAGCTGGTTGCCCATGTTCTGCTCTATGAACACGTTGGCCACGGCGTTGGAGATATTGGCGGCGAGCAGCGGGTCGTAAGAATCGGTCTTTATATACACCAGGCGGCTGCGCGGCACGGGGGCGATGGTGATAGGTTTATCCAGCTTAAGGTAGCCGTACACGCCGGCGAACTCGGGCACGCTTTCCAGGTTAAGGCGCTTGTAAACGGCTTTAAGCACGGCTTCGCTTTTAAGCAGTTTGTACTGGGTCTGGTAATAGTCGTCGTTGCCGCGCTCCACGGTGGGGCCGCCCTGGTAAATTGTGTTGTCGCCGCGCTCTTTTTCTATCACCAGCATGGCCTGCGCCTGGTAGACCGGCCGGGTGTTAAAGGTGACAAGGGCGGTGGCGATTATAACGGAGATAAAAACGGAGAGCACTATCCAGCGCCGGCGCAGCACCAGGTCCACATAATAGCTAAGGTCAAATTCCAATTCGTTCTCGTTATTGTTCTCGTTCATAATGTCCCGTTTGCCGGCAGCTGTTCTTTAAGGCAGGTCCTTGAGGAGTTTTAGCATGTTCTTCTTAAGGTCCGGAAGGTCTTTTTGTATAACCCTCCATACAAGTTTAAGGTCAACGCCGAAATATTCATGTATAAGAATATCGCGCAGCCCCGCTATCTGCTTCCAGGGGATCTGCCTGGCCGCCGCCTTTGTTTCGGCGGGGATCTTCTTTACGGCTTCGCCGATTATTTCAAGCCGCCGAATTGAGGCGTCCTGCACCAGGGCGGATCTTAAAAATTGCGCGGAGGAAAGCCCGCGGGTATATTTTCCTATATCCTCAATGCTTTCCAGGATATGGTTAATGAAGATCTCAGGCTCTTTTTTCATAAATGAGCTTTTGTTCCTTCATTATGCGGGCTTTCAGCAACGGGTTAAGGGAAGCGTAGGTGAGTACGTCCACATTTTTGCCCAGCCTGCGCCGCAATTCAAGCCGCAGGGCAATAAGGTCAAGAAGGGTTTTGCTCTTATCCAGTTTAACCAGGAGGTCTATATCGCTGTTACGGCCGGCCTCATTGCGCGCATGAGAGCCGAACAGGGAAGCCTTAAGCACCCCCTGCTGTACTAAAACAGGAATAATCCGGTTCTTAACATCGTAAAAGGTCATAAAAAAAGGGGACAGGCTGCTTTATTTTAAGATCATCTCCGTCGTAAATAAAAGGGGACAGGCTGCTTTTATCAGAAGAAACTCTGGGGGACGTAGACGGTGTCGTTGGGTTCCAGGAAGATGTCCGCGCTTTTGTCGCCCTGCTTGGTTATGCGGCTGATCTCAACAGGGATGCTCTGGCTGGTATTGCCGGCGCCGCGCAAAATTTTGGTGCGGTCGGGGGCGGCGATATCGGTAAACCCCCCGGCCATGGTGATGGCTTCCAGCACGGTGAGGTAGCGCTCGGCGGGGATCTCTATCGAGCCGGGCTTTTTAACTTCGCCCAGCACGTAGATCTGCTTGTTGCCGTACTCTTTTATTAGCACGGTAACCTGCGGCTTTACCAGGAATTCCGAAAGTTTCTGGGCCAGCAGGGCCTCGGCTTCGTTGACGGAAAGGTCCGAAAGTTTTACGCTGCCGGCGAGAGGGAAGGTTATGGTGCCGTTGCCGCTTATGCGGGCGGTGCGGCTCATGTCGTTCTCTTTAAAAACGGTCACTTCTATAAGGTCGCCGGGCTGGATCTTGTAGTTAAGCTGGTTGCGGTCTTTAAGCTCCTGGGCGGTCTCTATAAGGCGCTGCTCAAGCGCGGCTTCCTGCTGCGGGGTTTCGGGGGCCTGGGCGGTGGCGGCGGCCTGGCCCGGGTCCGGCGCGGACTGGCGGCGCGCGTAAGGGCGCTGGGCGGCGCAGGCGGCAAGGAAAGGGATTAAAATGACCGAGAGTACCCCTATTTTCATATATCTATTATACCAAAAATGGGAAACAAGTATTGTCAGGGCTGCGAGGCGTTTTTGGTTGGGGCAACAGGCGGCGGAAAAGTGGCAAGCCGGGGAGTTTTAAGGATTAAGGGGCGGTTGTAGCAGTTGGCAAGCTGCAGGCGGAGGTTACGGTCTAAAAGGTTAAGGCCGGCGTTAAGCGGGGCCTGGCGCAGGTAGGGCCAGGCTATGGCGTTAGCTACGGAGAAAAGCCTGCAGGGTTCGGTCTTGTCCTTAAGGGCGTGGTTGTAATACTCGGCGGCCAGGCGGAAGGCGGCTTGCGGTTCCGGCTGCCAGTAAAGGGCTTGGGCGCGCGCGGCTGTTTTTTCTTCGAAGGACCCTTCTTTCGCCCGCTGGTCGTAATACCAGGAAACGGCCTGCGGGACCGCCGCGGCGGTGAGGAGGGCGGCCAGGGCGAAAGCGGCGTAAACGTATTTTTGGGGCGGAGGGGTTACAGCGGGCTCGTCCTCCTCTTCTTGCGGGCGGCGGCTGCGGCCTTCTACGGCGGGGCGGCTTGCCAGCGCGCCCAGGATGGCGAAGAACGCCATAGAATTTGCCGGCATCTGCAGGCCGAAATCCACAAAGCTGTGCGCTATCCCCACCAGGACCGCGCCCAGCGCCCCGCCGCAAACCGCCTTTATTGTAAATGACCGGCAGCGGAGCCAGGCTTTAAAAAAACCATAAAGCGCGGCGGCAAGGCCCGCCAGGAAAACAAGCCCCCCCGCAAGGCCCGCCTGAAGGAACAGTTCAAGCCAGTCGCTGTGGACGTGCTTTACTATGTCCGGCGTGACAAAATCCGGGCGGGAGTAAAAAGGGAAAGCGTGCACTACCGCGCCCAGGCCGACGCCGAAAAGCGGGAAGTCCCTGAACATGGCGAGGCCGCTTTTATACATTGAAAAGCGCGCGGCGACGGAAGAATCGAAAACGTCGCCTTTGTAGCCGAGCAGGAATTTATATTTTGTCAGCAGCAGGCCATAAGCGGCCAGGGCCAGGGCCAGGGCAAGCGCGCCCCAGGCGGCGAATTTGCGGGGCCTGGTCCCGAGAAAGCCGGCGGCCACAAAACCCAGGAACATGGAGGCGCAGAAAAAAGAATGCAGCCCGCCGCGGGAGCCGGTTTTTACTATGCCGGCCACCACGCACACTATCATAACTAATTTAAGGAACTGGAGGGCCAGCAGGTCGAAAAGTTTTGTGTGGCTCTGGTGCCTGAACAGTTCTTTGAACCCGCTAAAGAACAGCCCCAGCCCGCACATGCCCGCCATGGCGAGGAAGAAAGCGCCGTGGTCCCGGTTGACAAAAGGGCCGAAGGCGTCCCCGGGCACGCGGCGCAGGCCGTACACTACGGTATTCTCGCCGGATTTCTGCAGCATGCCTATGAGCGCTATTACTACGCCCATGCCGAAGATGACCCAAAGCAGGCGCTGCAACTGGGCCGGCGTTCTTATTGTCTTTGCCGCGCAGTACATTACCGCGGCGTAGAACAGCCACAGCAGCACGGCGTTAAGGGTGGAGAGGCGCAGGGCGGTGAAGATAAGCGGCGTGGGGCCGTTTACGGGCGCCTGGCGCAGCGCCTGAAGCAGGCCCAGCAGCGCCACGACGAGCACGGCGGGAAGGAGGTTCTTGTAAAGCGGATTCTTGTAGTTTTCTTCCCCCCGGGCGTAGAGCGCGGCCGCGCCTATAAAGAACACGGCGTAAAGCGGCACAAAGGCCCAGGGCTCCACCGCGGCAAAAGCGAGCGGCGCGAAAACGATGCAAAGCGGCAGCAGGATCCCCATGAGTAAGCAAATTTTACCTTATTTGCGACGGGCGGCGGGCGGAGCGGCGGCCGAATAAGTTAAAATTATGGGATGAAGGTCCT
>JAJZVJ010000215.1 GCA_021845705.1 bacterium | reverse complement strand
GTCCGCCCCAGGCTTCCGTAATAACCGGGCCCTTTTATCTCTATATCAAGTTTAATACACCCCCCCCTCTAAGTCAATAAAAGGAATGTTAAATGATTATTAACAGAATATGTCATAGAACGCCTTAACGGTCTGCTAAAAAGCTCTTTCCGGTTCCTTCTGGCCGCTTTCGGCCTGCGGCTATTCGCGGACCGCGGCCGGTTTGGACCGGGCAAACAATTACAGTTATAAATACGGTTATTTTGTAAAATTATATTATGCTCAAGAGATTGGCCTGGCTGGTGCTTTTAGCCGCGGCGGGCTTTTTGGCCTGGCGCTACGGCTACCAGACGGCTCTTAAATATTTTTTCAGGGTTACGGGAACGGTGGAAGTGTCCGCCGACATCGTTCCGGCCCTTCCCGGTCCGAACAGCATGCTTTTTGTGGTGGCAAGGAACGAAGGCGGGGTGCCGGTGGCGGTAAAAAAGATAATAAACCCTGTTTTCCCGGTCAAATTTGAGTTGACTCCCGGCAGCCTGATAATGCCGGACCTGCTTACGCGCAAGATCTACCTGGACGCGCTCCTGAACACCCACGGGCAGCTGGGGGTAATTAAAAGGGGAGACCTAAAAGGGACGATCAAAGACCGGGTCAACTTCATCAGCAAGGGCGTTGAAATAGATCTGGACGCCGTGGAAAAATAAGCCCGGGACCGCCCTGAAGCAGGTCCCGGGAAGCACGGCCGCCGCAATTACCTTTTAGGCTGTGGTTTCACCCCGCTGGAGTACGAAAAAAGCCACACCAGCTTATCCGTAGACTTAACCAGGTCGTCCCAGTTCTTTTCCAGTTTGGGACGCCTTGCCTCAAGTTTTTTAGCTTTCACGTCCCGCTCGTAATTTTTAGTTATTTCATCCCAAGTCATACTGACCCCCCTGCCCCATGTTCTCTATAGTTTCCCCGTCTATAGTATACACCGCTGAAAAAAGAAGCCAAGGGCCAAAGGGCCCAAAGCCGTATAGGCGGATTTACCCACCGGTCAGCGCTCTGGAGATCCCCATATAGAGCAGCAGGCCTCCGATCAGAAGCAGCAGGAAGCCCCAGTTCTTCCGGTGCAGCGCCACATAGGAATCGTTAAGGAAGGTCTCTTTTATGAGCCTGTTTATGCGCTCTATGATCTCGGGCTTGTATATATAGCCCAGTCCCAGAAGGACAAAGACCAGTCCGAAAAACACCTTAATGTACGGGTTTATCTCCGTCATAGTTATAGCGGTTCATCGCGGTGACCACGCCGTCTTCAAAGGCCGCCTTCATGGCCTCGTAAGCCCGGTCCAGGAAATCCGCGAGCCGCGCCCCCTCTTCTTTAGAAAATCCCGACATAACGAAATTCTTGCCCGGTATATGCGCGGGCCTGGGCCCTATGCCCAGCCTCAGCCGCGGCAGGCCGGGGCCGAGCGCGGAAATTACGGACGCCATGCCGTTATGGGAGCCCGCCGAACCGTCCATCCGCAGGCGCAGTTTGCCGAACGGGAGCGCAAGGTCGTCGTACGCCGCCAGGACCGCGGCGGGCTTTATTTTGTAGAAGGCCGAAAAACTGCGCACCGCGTCGCCGGAAAGGTTCATGTAGGTCTGGGGCTTCAGCAGGTAAGCCTTTTGTCCGGCGGCTTCGAATTCCAGGTAAAGCCCAAGGCCTTTCCAATCGCGCCACTTCCCGTCCGGGGCCAGGCGCGCGGCGGCCAGGTCGGCCAGCATAAAGCCGATATTGTGCCTGGTCCGCTCGTATTCCCTGCCGGGGTTCCCCAGCAGGGCCGCCAGCTGTATCCTGTCTTTCATTCCCCCTCGCGGTCCTTCCGGATGTTATGGGATAAAATACGGCCCAAAAACCGTCCCTCAAAGCAAGGAGCAGAAGCCGAACATGTTAAAGTCCAACTTCTGCTCCCGGCGCGTCGTCCCGTTTTACTTCTTGGGAGCCGCTTTCTTGTCCTCGGGCTTGCCGGCAGGTGCGCCGGCAGCGGGCTTGGCTCCGGCGGCGGGCTTAGCGGCCGCGCCTTCCTCACCCTCTTCCTTCTTGCCCTTGGCTATAACTTCGGGCTGAGCGCCTTCCGCTACGGCTCCGGCTACGGGGGCCTCGACCTTCTCTTCCTTCGGCGCGGTCACGCTGACCACTATCTGGTCGGGAGAGTCGAGAAGTTCGGCTTTGCCGGCCTTGATATCTTTAACGCGCAGTGAATGGTTGATATGCAGGTCCGTGATGTCCAGCTCGATCTCGTGCGGGATCTCGGTAGGCAGGCAGGAGACGTTCAGTTCGCGCATGGTGTGCTCCACCAGGCCGGCCTGTACCTTGGCGCCGTAGCACTCGCCTACGAGCTTCACGTGCACCTTCACCTTGATCTTCTCGGTGAGCGAGATGCGCTGGAAGTCGAAATGAGTGTACTTGTCGGTTACCGGGTGGCGCTGGATGGCCTTTATAATGACCGTATCGTCGCCGCCCTGGGACTTGATCGTTATGATGGCGTTAGGGTCTTTCCTGATTATGGCGCAGATGGCCTTATAATCGACGGTGACCGCCAAAGGCTTCTTTTCCTGGCCGTAGATCACGGCCGGGATCTTGTCGGCGGCCCTGAAAGCGCTGAGCTTGGCCCGCACTCCGGCATTTTCCCTTAACTCCGCTGAAATAGTCTGTTGCATCTCGATTCCTCCTGCTGATATTACTAGCCTATGGCTGTGCCGTTTTAACGGCTACGCTCATAAAACGACCACCGTCACTGGAAAAGTTCGCTTATGGACTCACCCATGTGATTGCGTTTAATGGCCTCCGCAAGGAGCGCGGCCACCGATACTACCTTTATTTTAGCACTTTTTGAGGCGTTTACGGGAATAGTATCTGTCAGGATGAGCTCTTCTATGGGGGATTTGTCTATCCTCTCTATGGCGTCCCTCGAGAGCACCCCGTGGGTTGCGGCGGCGATTATCCTGGCCGCGCCCTGCCCCTTTATGGAATTGGCCACCTGCGTCAGGGTCCCGGCCGTGTCCACCAGGTCGTCGAAGATGAAGCAGGTCTTGCCCTGCACGTCGCCGATGATGTTGTACACCACGGCCTCGTTGGGGCGCGGGCGGCGCTTGTCGATGATCACCAGGCCCATGTCCAGGCGCTTGGCGAAAGAGCGGGCGCGCTCCACGCTGCCTACGTCGGGGGAAACCACCACCATATTCTCAAAATTGCGTCCTTTTATATAGTCCAGCACCACCGGCCGGGCGTAAAGGTGGTCCAGCGGGATGTCGAAGAAGCCCTGGATCTGGGCGGCGTGCAGGTCGATGGTAATAACCCGGTTGGCGCCGGCCTCGGTGATAAGGTTAGCCACAAGCTTGGCCGTAATGGCCACGCGCGGTGCCGGCTTGCGGTCGGCGCGGGCGTAGCCGTAATAAGGAAGAACGGCCGTGATGCGGCCGGCGGAAGCGCGGCGCAGCGCGTCCATCAGGATAAGGAGCTCCATCAAATTATCGTTCACCGGGGGGCAGGTGGGCTGCACCACGTAGCAGTCCTCGCCGCGCACGTTCTCCAGGATATGCGCGTCTATTTCTCCGTCGGCGAATTTGGAAACCCTGGTCTCGGAAAGCGGGACCCCGAGTATGTCGCAGATCTTCTTCGCCAGCGCCGGATTCGCGTTGCCGCTGAAAACTTTGAACGAGCCCTTTTTCCTCATTTCGGGAGTCATTTTTTCCTCTTTTTAAGCTGTTTAACCACCTGCCGTGCGCGCGCTATGGCAAGCGCGCCGCCCGGGACGTCCTCCGTTATGGTAGAACCGGCGGCCGTGTAAGCCCCGGCCCCGATAGTTACCGGGGCCACCAGATTAGTGTTGGAGCCGATGAAAGCGCCGGCCCCGATGACAGTCCTGTTCTTGTTAACTCCGTCGTAATTGCAGGTAATGGTGCCCGCGCCTATATTGACCTTCTCCCCCATCTCCGTGTCGCCCACGTAGCTGTGGTGGTGCATCTTGGAGCCGCGCCCTATGCGGGATTTCTTCACCTCGGCGAAATTGCCTATTTCGGCGGAAGAGCCGATGTCGGAAAGAGGGCGCAGACGGGCGAAAGGGCCCACTATGGCGCCCGCGCGGACGCGGCTTGATTCAAGCGCGCAGGAATATTTTATAACCGCGCCGCCGTCTATGACGCAGTCCTCTATGACCCCGTACGGGCCTATTTTGCAGTTGCTCCCTATAACGGTGGAGCCTTTGATGAAAACACCGGGGTAGACCACGGTATCGCGCCCGATAACGACGCTCTCCTCTATATAGGTGCTTGAAGGATCTATGACCGTAACTCCCGAGGCCATCAGGTCGGCCGCTTTGCGCCGGTTGAGCATGGCGTAGGCGCCGGCCAGGTCGGCGCGGGAATTGATGCCGGTCATTTCGGTGGGGTCGGAGAGCCTGAAAGCCGAGGCGGTGCCGCCGGCGGCTATTATGTTTTCCACCGCGTCGGTAAGGTAGAATTCGCCCTTCGAGCCTTTCTTCTTCAGCCCGCGCACGGCGTCCGCGAGGGCTTTAACGCTGAAGAAATAAGTGCCTGAGTTCACCTCTTTTATGGCTTTCTCCCAGGCGTCCGCGTCGGCGGCTTCCACGATGGCGGCCACGTCCCCGGCGTGGTTGCGCTTTACGCGGCCGTAAGAGCCGGGTTCGTCCAGCTCGGCCGTCATCACCAGGCAGTCCGGGGAGTTCTTGAAATAGTAGCCGAGCATCTTCTTAACGGTCTCTACCCGGAAAAGCGGGGCGTCCCCGCACAGCACCAGCACGTGCGAATGCCTGCGTATCTGCGGCATGGCTTCCTGCACGGCGCGGCCGCTGCCTTTAAGAAGTTTCTGCCTGACGAAGGCGGTTTTGGCGAGTATGGCCGGCCCGAGTTTTTTTAAGAGTTCGGCTTCCACCATCTCGGCTTTATGGCCCGTTATCACTATTATCTTTTCAGGGTTAAGCGCGGCTACTTTGCGTATGGCGCGCTCGGCCAGGGACATGTCCCCGAGGTAATGCATGACCTTGGGCAGGTCGGACTTCATCCTGGTGCCGAGGCCGGCCGCCAGCACCACCGCCGCGAAATCATTGTTTTTTGGCATAGTTAAGATATTGACTAAAAAAACGAGAATGGAATGGACTACATATAAATTCTACAAAAATAGCCACGCGCGAAGGAACCGTTATTTATCAGCGCGAATTGACGGAAATCATCTCGATATCCGCGGCTTG
>JAJZVJ010000214.1 GCA_021845705.1 bacterium | reverse complement strand
ATGACCTTAAAAAGAACGACCCAAGCCTTAGCAAGACCAAGATCACCCCGCCTTCCAAGCCGAAAGACGCTACCAATGAAAGCGAGCAGATGAAGCAGCAGATAAAGATGATGATAATACAGATGGTCCTCAAGATGGCGCTTGGCATGGTTTTTGGAGTTGCGGCCTGATTTTCAGTTTATAACCGGAGGAGTTTTTATGAACGACTATAATGAGAAAAAAGAAAAGAAAGGCGGGTTCCTTTCCTCGCTTTCCGGGCTTTTCAGGGGCGGTTCTTCAGTAGCCGGAAGCGCCTCTTCGGGGTTCGGCTCAGCCGGCGGTTCAGCCGGCGGTTTCGCCGGGCTTTTCGCCACTAAGGCGGGTATAGTCGGCATGGTCCTGGGCGGCGCCACTATAGCGGCCGGCGTAGGCGTTGTCTACAACTTCGTCTCCCCGTCGTCTAAGCCGGTATACTCCCCGGATCTCTTCCAGAACAGTTATTACGAGGACGAATCTTCAAAAGCCGGCCTTGAACGCGCCAAGTCGCGCGACGCCTCGGCCGCGAATTCCTCCACCCTGGATATGTTCAGGGAGCAGGCTAAAAAAGACGGGGTCAGCGGGCTTGCCGGCGAAGGCGGGGAAGGCGGCAAGGGCGGAGACGAGAATGCTCCGGCTCCCGCTGATTCTTCGGCTGACGCCCCGGCTGCGGCCCCGGGCGCTGGCGGAGCATACGGCGGTTCTGGCGGCGGTTCCGGCGCGGGCGGTATCCCAAGGCTTCAGGCCTCGGCCGGCTTTGGCGGCAAGGGCGGCTCCGGCGGCGGTTCCTCTATCCCCAGGATGCAGTCCGGCGGCGGTCTGAGCGGCGGCATCGGGGCGCCGTTCCAGGCGGTTTACAGGCCCCCCGCGCAGGCTAACGGCGGTAAAATTTCAGGCATGAGCGCCTCGGCGGCCAGGGTTAAGAGTTCCCCGAAGTACGCTATCCCCAACGCCAATAAGAAAGGCGCGTACGGGCAGGCCAAGTACGCGGGCAAGATGGGTTCCAAAGCCGCCTACTCGGCGGACGGCTCGGGCGCGCGTACCGGGGCCACGGAGGCTTTCTCCGGAGAGACCACGGGCGCGGGCGATGTAGCCGCGCCGGCCGGCGGCGCGGGTCTAGGCGGGGCCGGGGTTTCCAACGGGCCCAGCCTTAAAGGCAGCGATCCCAGCCTGAATACTAACGAGTCCACTCCCCCGAAGGTTCCGGACCCTACCAAGGATAATCCCTGGCAGAAAGAAGAAGATGCGGCCATGAATGGCATGATGTGGGCGGCCGGCCTGATACTTCTGACAAAGATTATCAGCCATTTCGCTAAAAGCTGGCCTCCGCTGTATTACCTCGCAATGGCTACGGCCGCCGCGGCCATATTCTTCGCCCTCAAAGTGATCCTGGCCGGTTTCACTATGTACAGCAAGTACGGCCAAAAGATGATGGGTGGTATTTATATGGCGGCCGGAGCGCTGCTTATCTACCAGGCATATCAGGCGCTGATGGCCGCTTATGCAGGGGCTAACCCGCCCGCTGCCACAGTCACAGGTGGAGCAGCCGGTGCAGCCGGAGCTGCCGGTGGTGCTGCCGGTGGAGCAGCCGGCGCATCCGGTGGAGCGGCCGGCGCAGCCGGCGGAGCGGCCGGCGCAGCCGGTGGAGCAACCGGGGCTGCCGGTGGAGCAGCCGGCGCAGCCGGCGGAGCAACCGGGGCTGCCGGTGGAGCAGCTGGCGCCTACACATATGTGTAGAAAATATACCGGAGGCGGAGGCTTTTTAGTCGCTTGAACTTGGGGCGGGTAAAAAATATCGAAGGGTGTAAGTGTTTTCTGGAGGCGTTATGAACGACAATCTGCCGGAACTTAACTTTAAAGAGAAGAAAGAAAAAAAGCGCGGCGCTTTAGGCTGGCTTAAGAACCGGCTGGGTTTCGGCGCCCGCGGGGCCATGGGCGAGGCGGGTATAAATCCCGCGGCCATGAACGTGGGCAGGGCTCTTGGCACCGCCAAGTTCGGCGCTTCTTCCGGCTGGCTTGCGGGGCTTTTGGCGGGCAACGGCGGGTTGATAGCCACCATAGCGACGGTCGCCGTGGCCGCTGGTCTTTATGTGGCGCATAATCCATCGGTTCCCGGTCCCGGCAGCGCGGCTTTCAGTTCAAATACAACTCCGGATAATTATGTGCCGGCCATACTGAGGAGCCAGGCCGCCAACAACGGTTCTTCGCTGGATATGTTCAAGGACGCCAACAAGAGTTCCGGCTTTGACATGGACGGCTCAGCCGCCGCAGCCGCGAAGGCCGCCGCGAAAGCCGCCGCGGACAAAGCCGCGGCCGAAAAAGCGGCCGCGGACGAAAAGCAGACGCAGGACCAGAACCCGCCGGCGCCCGACCAGGCCGATATGGCGCAGAACCTGCCCAAACTTATGGGCGGGTCCATGGGCGGCTCCCTTACCAGCCAGCTCGGCGGAGGCTCCAACAACTTCTCCAATATGGGCGGGTTCGGCAACAAGTTCGGCCAGGGGGCGACCGGCGCTAAGGCAGGTTTCAGTTCCGGCATAGGCGCGGGCTTCTCCGGCATGCCCAAATTCGACTCGCGGAAGGGGAAAATGCTGGCCATGAAAGGTTCCGCCCGCCCCGTTCTTACCGGGGCCAAGGCCGGGAAAAAAGGCAAATACGGCGCCGGCTCTTTCAACCAGGCCAAGGGCCTGCGCGACGTGCAGAAATCTTATACCGGCACCAGCATAGACGCGGCGCGCTCTACCCAGGATAAAGCCTGGGAAGGGACGACCGGGGACGGGACGGTAGGGGCCGGCGGGGCCGGGGTCGGCGCGGGCAGCGGCGGCGCCGGCATAATGAGTTCTCCTTCTCTTGACAACACTACGGGCGGCGGCGGAGGGGGCGGTACCGGCACCCCTGGCGAACCTGTAACCCCGAATGTTCCCAGCCCCACCGATGTAAGCCCGTGGGCCGGTATGTTGCAGCAGGCGATGATGTACATACTGCTCTCGGCGGTATTGTCGGGTATTGCGGGCTATCTGGTAAAGACCGGCAACGCGCTGATGTCCAACCCCTATACCGCGCCTATGGGCGCTATGCTCCGCATGGTAGGTATGCTCTTGGCCGTAGTGGCCCTCGGGCTGGCCATCATGGCGCTGATGATAGGCATAAAGGTGATGGGTTCGCAGATGCTGCTGGGTACGGTTTACGTGCTGGGGGCGGGTGTAGCTACGGCTGCCGCTGTTATGGCTATGACAGGGGCCAGTGTCGGGCCGATCACCCCGCTGTGGATGTCCGCCATAGCCGGTGTCATCGGGCTTATGGGCAGCATGTTCGGCGGAAAGTAAATTGCGGGGCAGTGCGCGCGCGGCCGCCGGAGCTATCCCCGGCGGCTTCGGGCGTAGGGAACGGATTCGCGGGAGTTATATGATAGCGGGGCAGGTTCGTCCAGAGGCGCGGGCCTTGGAGGCTATATGGGCAGCAAGTTCGTGGGAAAACATAAACGCAAGTCGGTCTTTGCGGCCCTGCTTTTTATTTTCCAGGGCCGGACCAAGTACATAGGCATACTGCTGGTGCTGACCATACTCTCCATCCCTTTCGTCATCTCCGGGGAGACCCTCAGCCGGATGATAGAGCTGCGCCCGGTGGCCGCGTTCCTGCGCGGGGTGGGCCTCGGGAGCCTGGTTTCCGTGATAAATCCGAAATATTCCAACGATATGCTCAGGGCGGCCATGGACAGGGCGGCCGCGGACAGCGCGCAGGGTTCTTTCTGGGCCAAGTTCCTGAAAAGCGTTAACGCCACTTTGCCGCCCGCCGGCGGGCCTTCTTCGCTGGACCTGGTGCGCGGCGGCGGCGATATTTTCGGCCCGCCGGTAATTAAGGACGGGAAGGACTCAAAGCGCGGCCCGGGCCAGGTTAAAGGCGTGGTGAACGACCAGGAAAGGGAGCGCGGCGAAACCGGAGATGAAGTGAACCTCCAGGGCCTGCTGGCCGGCGGCCCCGGCGCCGGTAACGGCGGCGGACTTTACGGCGACCTTATGGGCCGGAACATGTCCGGCAGTTACGACGGCGGCGCGGGCGCGGGGCCTTATGTCAGCCCCGCTATGATGAGCGGCTCCGCCGGCGTGGGCGGGCGCTCCGCCGGGATGTACAGCAATGTCATGGGCCAGGCCGGCAGCAAGGTGCCGGTTCCGGGTTCGCCGAAAAAAGTGAACGCCAGGAGAATGGGGCGGGTGTCAGGCTTCTCCTGGAAGAACGTGGGCTACAGGACGAGCAGCGCCAAGATGGACGTCCGGCTGAACTCTAAAAAACCGATGTTCCAGCTGGCCGAGACTTTTTCCATGACCGGGGCGGCTTTCAAGTCCGAGAGCGCGGCGCTTGAATACCAGGCGGCCTACACAGGCAGCACCTACGACGGCAACGACGCCAACCTGGACGTGATCCAGACCGACGCCGGAGCGCCGGTGGTTCCTGATACTTCTTTTACCGGGGACCTTATAACCAATACCTCCGGCCTGCAGGACCAGGCCAAGGCGTGCTCGGACGCGCAGGGAACCTATGGCGCCCAGATGTCCACGGACGGCAGGCTGATGGAAGATACCGGCAACAGCCTCGGCAGCCCGCCCAGCTGCTGCAGCGGCGGCGTGGGTGCCTGGAACGCCAAGGTGGCCAGGATAATCTCCTACTGCAACGACTATAACGTGAACGAGGCCCAGTTGGCGGGCGCCTGCCAGAACAGGAGCAGCCCCATGGACTGCGGCAGTTACAACAGTCTGCACATAAATCCCTGTTCCTGGCTGCATTGCTTCCTGGCGATGCTGCTTATGATCTTCCTGGGCGGTCTGTTAGGCCTTGGTTTCGCTATCGCCATCGGGGTAGTGGCTATCTCCTCGATGCTGGGCTCCAGCAATATCTTCGGGCCGGTAGGCACCCTGGTAGAGGGATTTATCAGCAAGATAGCCGGAGCCATGTAGGCAGCCCGTTCCGGCAGCAGGCCGCTTAAGGCGGCCGCAAGATGTGAAGCGTTCTTAAGCCCGTGGTAAACCTTGTCCGGAGAATTGCCGTTCCTGGAATAATCCTGTGCGGCGGCTCCATTGGAATGTGCCGGTGGAATATAACAGCGATCGCGGAGCAAGACAACACTGTTTCCATTTACGGAACTTTTCCCCGGCCGCGGCCGGTTACGGCAAGGCTTTCCTGCGGGTTTTTTATGTTCCGCCGGCGGATA
>JAJZVJ010000213.1 GCA_021845705.1 bacterium | reverse complement strand
ATTCTAGACCCTGCCCCAGCGGCAGGCCGAGCAGGTGCTTGAGCCTCAGCCGCGCCTCCTGCAGCGAGGTGCCGGCCCTGATGACCCGCAGGCTCTCTTCCGCCTCCAGGGTCCTGGCCCGAGCCACGTCCAGGCCTGTGGCCGTGCCGGCCGCATGCCTGTTCTCCGCCAGGGCCCTGAGGCTGGAGGCCAGCTCGCGCCCGGAGAAGGCGGAATTCACCGCCGCGGAACTACGAAGAACGTCGAGATAGGCGAGGGCGGCGGCGGCGCTTACCTGCTCTTTTACCAGTTCCAGGCGCAGGGAGGAGATCCTCTCGTCCTCTTTTTTAGAGCGGGCCATGCTGCGGGAGGACAGGTCGAGGACTTCCGCCACCAGGCGCAGGCGCGCGTCAAAAGTATTGAAGGGCCCTATCAGGTACGCCCCTCCGCCGGGCGCGGCGCCGAAGCCCAGCGCCGTAAGGTTCTCGCTGAAAGTCCGCTCCTGCGACAGGGAGAATTCGACCTGCGGCAGGAGGCTCGCGGCGGCGGTAAGGGCCGCCGCTCTCTGTGCCTCCCCGGAAGCCGCGGCAAGTTTTACGTAAAGATTGTTCTTAAGGGCCAGGTCGACGCTGCGGGTAATATCAAGCCCGGCGGCGCGGGCCGGGACGCCGTACAGCAGCGCGGTCAAGAGCAGTGCTATGGTATTTTTCATATTTTCCTGAAGGCATGCATGTTGCCGTTTATCTTATCCAGCAGGGCCGCCAGGGCCTGTTTTTCCCTCTTGGAAAGGCAGCTCATCAGCTCCGCCAGGCGGCGCAGGCGCCCGGGGGCGATGGAATCTATGAACCGCTCCCCCTTCGGGGTCAGGGCCACCATGATGGACCGCCTGTCCCCTTTGAACGGAAGGCGTTTCGCGAGACCTTCGCGCTCTATCCCGTCCACGAGGCTGGTCACCGAAGCCCTGTTTATCCCGAGGTTCTCAGCCAGCTCGCGCGGGTGCAGGCCGTTCCGGCCGGCCCTGCGCAGGCTCAGCAGCAGGCGGAAGCGCGCCTGAGAGGCCCCCTGCCTGTCCAGCGACGCGTTTATGGCACACAGGAGCTCGGCCGAAGTGCCGAGCAGCGCGCTGAAGACTTCAAGGGCGGGAATATCCGTCTCCGGGTAAAGGGCGGCCAGGCCGGCCAGGCCCGGACCGCGCGGCAGGTTCTTCAGCAGGAATTTATGTCGGGCCATATATAGTTAGAAATCATATTATATGTCCTTTAACTATTTGTGTCAACAAGGCCCGGCCATAAAAAAACCCCTTTCGGGGTCTTTTTATGGCGGGCGCGGGAACAGAGAGCTATTTCCTGGCTTTCCCCCGGGCCTTGGCCTTTACAGGCTTCTTTTTTTCTACGGCAAGTTCCTGCAGCCCTTTGCGGATGACGGAGACGATAAGGTCTATCTCGGCGCTGGTGATGCCGAAAGAGGGCGTAAAGCGGAGGCCGCATTCGCCGCCGTGTATCATCTCGATGCCGTTAACACGCATGAACTCCTCGAACCCGCCCTCCCCCAGCACGCGGTAGCGCTTCGGGTTCAGCATGGCGCTAACCATCAGGCCGGTGCCCACTACCTGCTCAATGGCGCCGGGGAACTCTTCGGAAAGGGCCTTGAACTTGGCGATGAATTCCAGCCCGCGCTCGCGTATGTTCCTGCGGACTTCGGGGGTGACCGAATCCAGCACCACGCAGCCCACTTCCCTGGCGCGGGGATTGCCGGTCATGGTGTTCCCGTACAGGCCGGTGACGTATTCGGCGGCGACCACGCCGCTGAGGGCGATCACGGAAAGAGGGTACTGCCCGGCGTTAAGGGCCTTGGAGAAGGTTTCCATATCCGGGGGGACGCAGTTCTCGAAACCCTGGTAGTCCACGATGCTGAGACAGCCCTGCGCCCTCAGCGCGGCCTGTATGGAGTCCACGACCAGCAGGCTGCCCATCTTCTGGGTAAGGGCCCTGGCCTCGTCATAGTATTCGCGGGTCAGCGCCAGGCCGGGGATGCCTTCTCCCATCACGGGTTCCACGAAGAAAGCCTCGAAGAAAACGCCTTTCTTTTCGGCCTCGGCGAAAGTCCTGCGCAGCGCCGCGAGGTCGTTTATAGGGACGAAGAGCAGGTTATCCGCGTCCCGGTAAGACGCCAGGTGTTTGGCGTAGACCGCGCGGCAGGAATGCGAGGTGCGCGCGGGGCCCTCGGTGCGGCCGTGAAAGCCTTCCACTACCGCGAGGCGCATGACCTTCTTCCCGGCCTGGCGGCCCCCTGGATCGGTCATAGTGCGGGCGTGGATATCGGCTACCCGGCAGGCGAATGTCACGGATTCGGAACCGCTGTTAAGAAAAACGAACTTTTCAAAAGGACAGGCGCCGCGCCGGGCGCCTATCTCGCGGGTCAGCCTGTCGGTCAGGCGGTGCTGGCTGAAGGAGGGCGTCATGACGTTGGCCATGACGAAAGGTTCGCTCATGGCCTCAAGGACGGCCTCGGGAGCGTGCCCCATGCCCAGCATGCCGTAGCCGCCGGAATCGTGCACTACCGCGCCGTGGGTCGTAACTATCCAGGACCCCGCGGCCGCGAGCGGCGTGTACGGGTTTATGCTTGTAGAGGGATAAAAATTCAGGACTTTAGCCTGCAGCAGGCCGCAAAGCTCCTTCTCGTCCATTTTGAACATTTCTTCGCCGGAGACCGACATTTTTTTGCGGTTCTCGGCGGCGTACTCTATAGCCCTACCGAGGTCCCTGTCGCTGGTCAGGAAATGCCGTATAACCTCGTCTCCCAGCCCTCGCGTGCGGGCCGGCCCCGCTGAACTCCGGATAGAATGCAGCTTGTCCATATATTCTTGAGATGTCATGAGAGACCTCCGTAGCAGGTGGAACAGTAAAAATGGTACCGCTTTATTTTACTAAATTTAGATCGCCGCGCCCCGCTCCGGGCGGGGGCGGTCCTATGCGGGCGGGGAGCCGCGGCCGCCCAGCGTTCATTTACGGGAAGAGGTTTTGGCCGGCTTATGAGGGGCCGCCGCCCTGCGGGCCGGGTGCGCCGGCCGGCGCGGGGCGGTCTTATGGACCGGAACCCGCTTTCTCTTGCGCCGCACGCGGCGGCGGCGCGGCGGCCTGCTGACCACCCAGTAGCGGACTTTCCCCACGTCCAGGTGGGTAAACCCTTTGTATGGATAGTAGCCGACCCCGCCTACCCTTAGCTTTAGCCCGTATTTTTTCACCTTTGTGGAACTGTAGCCCGGGATCTTTATATCGGCGGCCCAGCCCAGCATATGCATGCTGTGCCTTGCCGCGCCCCGGGTTCTGCCGTTAAGCTTGGGGGTGCGGTAGCCGCTCAGGAGGACCAGCCCCCGATGGCCGAACTTGTCTTCGACAGCGTCGAGCAGTTCTATCAGCTTGACCGACATGGTAATTTCCCGGCCGGTAAGGCGGCAGCGCATGAAATGGTTTATTTTCGCCAGCGCGGCGCTGTTATAGGAGCCGTCCGGCAGGCGGTAGCGTACGTTTATTTTTTCCCCGTTGTCGTTCCGGGTCAGGGTGATCTTGCCGTTGCCCCCGAGGTTTACCGGCTCGGGGGTATGCGCCATGCCGCTGCTGATAAAAAGGTAAGCGTCGGCGTCCTCGCCCTCTTCTAGCTCGCGCACATCCTCTTCCGTGACCGGCGTGGTATCCGGCTCCGCCGAAAAGTCGGGGATAGAGGCCAGCTGTTCAAGGAGGTTGGCGGAGTTAAGCGCCAGAGGCTCAGCCGTAATTGGCCCGGGACTCTGCGCAAGCAGCGGGACGGCTGAAAAGGCGGCGATCAGAAGCGTCACAATGATGTATTTCATGCGGGCGAATGATATTCTAGCAAAATACGCCGCCCGCCCGACCGGGAAGCACCGTGGCATGGGCGCGTTTTTTAAAGGCTACATACCCGCTTTAACAGCGACGCCGCAGGCAAAAATGGTGAACCCGGCCAGGGCATGGGCGTAACGCTCAAGGCGCTCGGCCGGAAAGAGGCGTATCCCCTTGAGCAGCAGAAAAACCGAGGCCAGCATGGTGGAGATGGTGACCGCGGAAAAAACCGCCGCCGCGCCCATAGCCAGGCGCATGCCGTTCTTGACCGCGGGGTACATAAGTACCGGGACCAGCGGCTCGCAGGGACCCAGAACAAAAACTATGAACAGCGCCCAGGGGGTTATAGAAGCCTGGGTGTGAGAGTGGGGAGCTTCATTCCCGTGCTGATGAAGCTGACCCGCCGCTTCCCCGTGCTGGTAAAAATGAGAATGCTTCTCGCCGCGGCGGGCCTTTTTTATCCCCCAGGCCATGTATACCAGGCCGAAGGAAAGCAGCAGCCAGCCCGCCGCGTCCCCCCTCAGCCCTTCCACCCATTTCAGGCGGGAAACCGCGGTCCCCATGGCGATCCCCGCCAGGCCGATAAGGACCGAACTGCCGACATGCCCCACCCCGCAGAGGAGCGTTACCGCCGCGGTCTTGTTTGCGGACCAGCCGCGCGCTTTCGACAGCGCGACGAACGGGATATAGTGGTCCGGCCCCAGGACGGTGTGGATAAAAGCTATCGAGGCGGCCGTAAGAAGAATAGCGCCGTTTTCCATGCAAGCTCCTGTTGGGCTCCGGGATGTGGCACTTATTTCAGGTTCGTGTTACTGATAGCTAAAAAAAATCACTTCCCGGCGCTGGTCACGCTGAGCGTGGCGTGCTTCACGCCTTTTACCGCTTTAAGGCGGTCCGCGAGGGTTTTTACTTTTATGCCCGGGCCTTTCACGGCTATTATCTCCAGGCAGTTGTCATGGTCCAGGTGCACGTGCTGGCCCGAAATTATCGTGGCGCCGTGGTCGTGCTGGATATCAAGCAGTTTATTGACGACTTCCCGCCTGTGGTGGTCGTAGACAAGCGTGACCGCGCCGGCTACCGCGCCCCCGCGCGAGAATTCGTTCGATACGAATTCTTTGCGGATGAGGCCGGCTATGGCCTGCGAGCGGTTGAAATAGCCTTCCGCCCTGATAAAAGCGTCGAACTTCCCGAGGAGTTCACCCTCGAGCGAGACGCCGAACCTGGATAGTTTCCGCTTCATGTGTTACCTTTAATTAAATAGTAACACAATGCGGGCGGCCGGTCAACCGCCAGAATTATCCAATGCAGGATGAGCCTGAAAATTTCACGGTTTCTAACGCAAGATGAGCCTGAAAACGGCTTATCCTTGAAAAAGCGCCGTATTCCGTTCATAATTTGTAGCCATGACTATAAATA
>JAJZVJ010000002.1 GCA_021845705.1 bacterium | reverse complement strand
GATCTAAGCGGCGTGAAAGCAGCAGCGTGGCGGCCGAATAACAGGTTATGGTTATAAGGAACGGCAGCGTGAAGCCGAAGTCCATCTGCAGGCGGCCGCTCAGGCGGGCGGAGAGGGCGGAGGACAGGTTCCAGCCAGCGGTATAAAGCGCGCTGACGGCCTGGTGCTGCGGGGAGGGGAAATGGCTGAGCAGGAAGACGCTGTAGACCGGCCAGCTGGCGTTCATGAGCATGGTGCGCACAAAAGCGGCGAGCACAGTGGGGAAGATCAGCCCGGAGAAGCCCATTGTGGCGAGGAAAGGAATGGAGAGGGACTGGAAAGCTATCATGGCGCGCACACGGCCCATGCGGGCTACCAGCCAGGGGCCGATCATACCGCCGGCCGCCATAGCGAGAGGCATTAGCGACATAAAGAAGCCGAGGCTTCCTATTTGCAGGTCGAAAGCCGATTTGAAGAAGATGTTCAGGTAGGGCATTATCATGCCGGCGCCGAAGGAAATTATCAGCTGCGGCGCCAGGACCAGCAGGGCGGGGCCGAGGACGATGGAGGAGAGGGCGGCCGCGCCTGACCTGTCCCCGCTGGCGCCGGCTTCTTTGATCTTAAGGGCCGGCAGGCCGGCGGCCAGCAGCAGGGCGCAGGCGGCAAACATGGTGGCGCGGTAGGCGGCGGCGCTTTCGCTGCCGTAAGCGAAGGCCGTGGCCCAGAAGCCCGTAAGCCAGCCCGAGGCCAGGTTGCCCGCGAAAGCGGCGGTCATGGAGACGGCGAACTGGAAGCTGAAGAGATGCTGTCTTTCTTTTTCTTCGGAGCTGCGCGCCATCAGGGGCATGGCGGTTATGGCGAACAGGGCGCCGGCCGCGCCGGAGAGGAGCGAGAAGAACATAAGCGGGCCGCGGCCGGTGAAGGCGGCCATGCCGGCCATGGCGGTGAAACTGAGGGCGAGCGATGCGAGCAGGCTTTTGCGGGCGGGGAAAGCGGCGCAGAAGACGGCGAGGGGGATGGCGAGTACGGCCACCGTGAGGCTGGGGATGGAGCCGAGGGTCCCTAGGAAGTCGCGGGTGTGGCCGAGCTTGAGGATGTAGAGGTTGAAGACCAGGCCGAAGACGCTCTGCGCGAAGGACATAAGAAAGGTGAGCAGCAGGAAGTTCCTGGCGTCCGCCCCGAAGGCCATGAACCCTGAGAGATAGTTTTTTATTATATTTCTCATGATGTAATACGGGGCGCGAGATGTAAATCCGTGGCTGACAGGGGTTTTGCCCCGCGAACCCTTTGGGGAAGGGGGGGCCCCGCCATAATTTCCCAAGGCGGGGGGGAACCGCGCAACGGTTCCCATCTTCCAGGGTTCGCGGGGTAAAACCCCTGCCAGCCCTTCCGTTGCCGCAATTTATATTCCTCTACCTGCCGGACACTGCGGCGGGGGCGGTGCCAGGGGCGATGGCCGCCGGAGCTGAGGTGGAAAGCGTGACCGTAGGCGCGGACCTGGGGGCGTGGTTCAGGTACCAGATATAATTGGCCATGTTCTTATGCTCTTTGGGCATGGTTTCGGGGCACTTAACAGCGTTCTCGGTGTAAAAAGAGGCCTGCCGCACGCCCTTCAGGCGGGATCTTACGGAGGCCGGGATGGCGGCGTTGTAGATGATATGCCCGTTGCCGGCTATTACCAGTACCGAGTACCCCGGGTTTTCGGCCAGGAAGGCGGCTATGCGGCCGCCCATGCCCTCGTTCCACGCGGCCATGGAGGCGGCGTAATTGTCGAAAGAAAAATCCTTGACGGTCGAAGAACTGCCGTGCTCTCCGAAAGAGGTACTGAGATATTCGTTGTACTTTTTATTTTTGGTTATCTCCAGCTTTTCCGGAAGGGTCTTTCTTTCTTCCGCGGTCAGGCTTTCAAGCCCGCCGCGGGCTATTTTAGCTATAACGGCCCTCGGCACGTTCAGGGCCAGCGCACGGAGCTTGTTCTTCACTACGAAGTCGAAAAGCGGCTTATACAGGCTGAAGTCGAAGCCGCGGCCGGGTTTCCAGTCCGCTTTAGCCAGAAATTCCTCCTCAGTGAGCCTGCCGGCGGCGTAATCGTCCAGGTTCGGCTGCTGCGCGGCGTCCAGCATCTCGAAGCCCACCGCTATTTTAGAGCCGCGGGCTATCCTCATGGCCTTCAGGGCTTCAAGCTGGGCCAGGTGGTCCAGCGGTTCGTCGTGCGTTTCGCCTATGTAGACCACGTCGCTTTTCCAGACTATTGATTCGAAGGCGGCCTCGCTGCCGAAGCTTTTGCCGGACTGGGCGCCGATTATGCAGAAGTTAGGCTTGTCATGGGTAAGCACTATCGGGGCCGGCGCCGCGCGCGGGGGGGTGCGGTCCTCAATATTCGCTTTAAGCTTTTTTGTGGCGGCATTAGCGCCGAGCGGGATCAGGAAAATAAGGAAAAAGACGGATATCTTCATCCGGTAATTATATTAAAAAGGGGAACGGGCCGCTCTTTTAAAAAGCAGCCTGTCCCCTTTTCCGCCCGCGCCGGACGTCAATGCCGGAAGATGGCGGCTATAGGCGAGATACCGGGCATCTTGTCGGCCTCCAGCGCGTAAACTTTGCCGCCGTGCTTAAGTGTGCGTGCCACGCACAGGTCCAGCAGCTCGGTGTCGGAAGGTTCGGGCCGGGTGTGCAGTTCCAGCTCGCCGGTGGCCGGGTCGTAGGTCCCCCATTTATGCGTTTGCGCCGAGACCAGCAGCGTGGCCACCATGCCGGCTTCCGCGGCCTTGAGGATCGGCTGTATGTGGCAGGCCGCCATGGGCGTGCCGCGCACCTGGTTGTATCTCTGCACCGCGGCCTTCGATTCGGCGTCAAAGAGCGGCTTTACGATTTCCCAGCCCCGGTCCCTCAATTCTTCCGGCCTGATCCCGATGGTGCTGCCCGTTATGCTGCGCACGTACAGGTTATTGTAGGTGTTCGCCTGGGCGTAAATATGGTTCAGGTAATCCACGCCGGCCGTGATGAGCGGCGCGCCCTCGTTCTTCAGCATCGCGGTTATTCCCTTGTTCACGCTCTGGAAATAAACAAGGATGTTTGATTTCACCTCGTTGCTGTCCTCGGCGTGGCCGTGGAACGTTCCCTGGGTCCCGGTCCTGCCGGTATGGCCCTTGGAATTGGAGTGGAACTGCAGCTGTTTTTCCTTCGGATTAAGTTCAAGCAGGTCCGCTACGCTCTTCGGGACCTGCCGCATGTCCACCTGCGCCACGCTGTGCCTGCTGCACTGGTACAACTGTATAGCCTGCTGGCTCAGGGCCAGCACGTAGAACCTGCCGTCCTCCGCGAAGAGCTGCAGCAGGGGGGTAACGCAGAAGCGGTCCGACGCCATGGTCAGCTCGCTGAAGTTAAGCGGCAGGTTATAGACCCGCTTCAGTTTAGGGGACAGGAATACGGCCAGCCCCCCGTTCTGGTACTGCCAGAACTTGTGGTCCTCAAGCAGCGGTTTGGCGGGCTCAAGCAGCTTTTGGGCCGCGCTCCCCTTGTGGCCCGCCGCCTCCAGTTTCTTTTCGGCTTCGTTCAGCAGGTTGCGGAACCTTATCGGGTTCTGTTTTGTCTCTTCGCTCCCGCTGCCCTTCACCGTGGGCATGTAGATGGAAACGCAGGGCTCTCCGCCGTTGTTCAACAGCTCCTCCAGGTTTTCCTTTGTCATTAAATGCATATAGCACCTCCCGCCGCTCATTCTTACAGGGCAAAGGATTACAAAGGAAAGCTTTGGTTGTGTTGCTCGCTGTCCCCTACCCAAGGTCAGAATACAAAATTTTCCGGGATTGTCAAAGTATATTTTGTGATTTTTGTGATTTTAATTTCAGCCTTGCCTGTAAAGCCCGAAAACAAGCATAATTGGGTAAGTTTTATCCGGTATACAGGGGCCAATAATGAAAACTATCTCATTCCTTCTTTTAGCGCTTTTCTTTTTCGGGCGCGGGGCCGCGGCGCAGGTGCAGGTGGTGTCGAAAACTCCGTACGGCCCCATAGCGGACATGAACTCGGCCCGCGCTATAACCGCCACCTTCAGCAGGCCGATGAGCGCCCTGGGCGCGGCCGAACAGATGGGCGCGGCCTGCCCACTGGAAGTTTTAGAGATAAAAGACGCGCTGACCCCCGCTAACTACGGCGGTTTCGCTTCCGCCGCGCTTGAGAATTTTAAGGATATAAAGCCGGTGGAAGGCCGCTGCCGCTGGGAGGGTACGCAGACCGTCTCGTTCGAGCCTTCGGAGCCCCTCAAGGCCGCCACCCTCTATTCCGCCCGTATAAAGAAAGGTTTTTCCTCCGGCGGGCAGTCCCTGGGGGAAGACGCGGTATGGTTCTTCGAGACCCCGCGCCCCGCCGTAAAAGAAAGCGCCCCCCGCAATGGGCAGCGCTGGCTTGCGCTGGACACCCTGCTCTACGCCGCTTTCACCATGCCGATGGCTTCAGCCCGGGCCCGGGAGTCCATAAAGCTGGAAGATACCGCCCCTGACGGCGGAGTTAAAGAAGTCCTTATAGGTGTGCGCCTCGCTAAAGACGAGGAGGCAAAGAAACTCTGGCCTTATCCCTGGCAGAATATTTCCACCGGCACCGTTATAGCCGTGCGCCCGGCCGCTAAACTTAAGCCGGACCACTCCTACGCGCTCAGGCTGGGCGCCGGGCTGCTGCCGGCGGAGGGGAACCTGGGCCTGAACGAAGAGCGGGTCATTAATTTTGAGCCTTACTACACTTTCAGTCTGAAAGAGCTTCCGCGCAACGCCTGTCTGCCCGGGGAATTCAGCCTGGGCTTTTCCAACCCGGTCAAATACTCGGAGCTTTACAAACATATGTCGGTGGAACCGGCCGCGGCCATGCCGCCGCTGAGCAAGGAAAACGGGGATTACGAGGGCTACAGCGACCAGTCGAAGCGGACCACCTATATTTCTCTGCCGCAGGAACTGGTCAAGCCCGGCACGTTATATACTTTTCACGTCTCGCCGGACCTCGCGGATATTTACGGCAACCAGCTCGGTTCCGGCGCGGATTTCAAGCTTGGCCCGGTTGACTATTGCCCATATTGGAGCATGCCTGTGGGTTTCGGCATACTTGAAGGCTACCTGCCGGCGCGCCATCCTTTTACCGCCATGAACTCGGCCCCGCTGGATATAGTTAAAGGAAGGGTAAGCGAAGACAACCTTATCCCCTTCTACCGCGGCAGGATGGAGGACGAAAGCCTGCTTAGCTCTCCGGTGCGGAAGAACTGGGACCCGTACAGGGGAGAGAAAAACTATAAACTATCGACCTTCCTGGATTATACCGGCATCTTCGGGCCCGACGACGGCGGATTCGGTTTCCTGCGCGTCCCCGGCATGGGCGATTATCCGTACCGCGCGCTGGACAATATCACCCGCATAGGTATAACCCTTAAAAGCTCGCAGGATTCCACCCTTATCTGGACCAGTTTCCTTAAGACCGGCCGCCCGGCCAGGGCGGTCCCGGTGGAGATACGGGATGACGATAATAAAGTTCTGTGGACCGGTACTACGGATAAGCAGGGCTTCGCGGACGCGCCCGGCTGGATAAAGCTGGGGATCACCGACTGGCCGCGCTGGCAGCGGCCCGCGCTGTGGGTTTTCGCCCGGCATAAGAACGGGACAGCGGTGATGAATAATTCCTGGACCGACGGGGTTGAGCCCTGGCGGTTCTCGGTCAATTACGACAGCTACCCCCGGCCGCGCCGCTACTCGGCCGCGCTGTTCACGGAGCGCGGCGTCTACCGCCCCGGAGAGATGGTGGACCTGAAAGGCTTCGGCCGCAAACTGGCAGGCGGGGACTGGGAAGCGCTGGACCTGCCGGTGGTGCAGCTTTCAATAAGGGATCCGCGCGGCAACCGGGTCTTTAAGGCCACGGTCCCCGTGAACGCCGACTTCTCTTCCTTCGATTACGCCTATAAACTTTCCGAAGCCGCCCCCACGGGCGTGTGGACGCTTGAGGCGGCCGAGCCCTACGAGGACGACCCCGCGGCAGCCCGCGCCGTTGAAGGCGGCGAAGAGGACGAATACCGGAGCTACCAGGGCAAGGAGCGGCCTTTCCTTTTTACCGAAACCTTCCGCGTAGAAGAATTCAAACCCGCGGTTTTCGAAGTGAAAGCGCGCTCGCTGGACGCTTCCTACCTGGCCGGCGGCAAGTTCCGGGCCTCGGTGGAGGGCTGGTATCTTTTCGGCGCTCCCATGAGCGAAAGCAAGGCTGACTGGACCCTGCGCCTGGAAAGCGCGCATTACGAGCCGCCAGGCAAGGACGGCTTCAGCTTCGGCAGCGAAGGCCGCAGGGAGCATTTCGACAAACTCGCGGGTTCGGGCGGCATCGAGCTGGATCCCAGGGGCAAGGCGGAGATAGAAGTGCAGCTGGAAAATAACTACGGCGGCGCCGGCAACGCGCTGATGGCCTCGTTCGAGGCCGGCGTCAGCGACCCGGAGCGCCAGCGGCTTTTCGGCCGGGCCTCGGCCTATGTGCATAAGGCCGATCTTTATTTCGGTGTTAAAGCTTCCGGCGGCTTCGTGGAGGCCGGCAAGCCCTGGAGCGCGGAGATCATAACCGTCCGGCCCGACGGCGCCCCCGCGCCCGGACTAGTGGGCGAAGGGAAGATGGTAAAACGGCAATGGCTCAGTTCCCGCCGCGCCGGGCTCGGCGGGCGGCTGGAGTGGGTGACGGAGACCAAAGACACGGTGGTTTCAAGTTTCACTTTCACTGCCTCCGCTTCCACCGAAACCTGGAATTTCACTCCGGACGAAGGCGGCTATTATCTCTTCAGCGTGGCCGGCAAGGACGAGGCCGGCCGGGAGACGGGGACTTCTTTCAGTTTCTACGTTTTCGGGCACGGCGACGCCTGGTGGGCGCGCGAGGATTCCGATATCATAGAGCTGGTTTCCGAGAAATACGACTATAAGCCCGGCGAGACCGCGAAGATAATGGTGAAGTCCCCTTACGACGAAGCCGAGGCGCTGGTGACGGTGGAGCGCGAAGGCGTGCTGGACCGCTGGGTGACCACCACGAAAGGCGGCGCGGACTTCATAACCGTGCCTATAAAAGAGAAATATCTTCCTAACGCCTACGTCAGCGTGATACTGCTGAAAGGCCGCGCGGCGGAGCAGAAGTTCTCCGAGGACGGGGAGAGCGACCTTTCAAAACCCCAGGCCAAGTTCGGCTACCTCGCTTTTAATGTGAGCCCTGCCGGGCGGCGGCTTAAGGTGGAACTTAAGAGCGACAAGGAGAATTATCGGCCGGGCCAGGAAGTGAAGCTGGATATAAAGACTGCCGATGAAGCCGGAAAGCCCGCCGCGGGCGAGCTTACGGTGTACGCCGTGGACGAGGGCGTGCTTAGCCTCACCGGCTACTCCACGCCGGACGCTTTCTCCTCTTTCTACGGGCCGCGCCCGCTCAATATCCTTACTACGGATTCCCGCCTGCACGTTATAGGCCAGCGCAGCTACGGCGAAAAAGGCGAGGCGCGCGGCGGCGGCGGCGGGGCTTCGCTCGGCGGCATAGACCTGCGCTCCAACTTCACTCCTACGGCGTTCTGGAACGCCTCGGTAAAGTCGGGCGCGGACGGCAAGGCTTCCGTCTCCTTCAAACTGCCCGACAGCCTTACGCGCTTCAGGCTGATGGCGGTGGCGAACTCCGGCAAGAGATTCGGCTCGGGAGAGACTTCCGTCACGGTGTCCAAGCCGCTTATGCTGCGGCCCTCCATGCCGCGGCTTGCGCGCGCGGGGGACGCTTTTGAATGCGGCGTAGTGGCCCATAATTACGCGCCCGGCCCGGTGAAGATAGCGGTCTCGGTGGAAACGGCCGGGGACGCCGTTAAATTAGAAGGCGGCGCTTCGCGCGAGGTTTCCGTGGAAAGCGGCAAAGCGGCCGAAATAACCTGGAGCTGCGCGGCGCAGAAACCGGGCGAGACCATCTTCAGGTTCCGCGCCTCCGCCGGCGGTGAGACCGACGGCCTGGAGTGGAAGCTGCCGGTGAAGGCCCTGGAGCCGCGCGAATATGCCGCCACGAGCGGCGTTTCCGACGGTACGGAGGAAGAGGCGCTGCGGCGGCCCTACCCGGGCGCCGCGGGCGACCTGGCGGTGGAGCTTTCGCCGTCGGCCCTTTCGGGGCTTAACGAGGGCGCGCGCTACCTGCTTGAATATCCTTACGGCTGCCTTGAGCAGAAACTTTCCCGCGCTATGCCGGTAATTTCCGGGGCGGAGCTTATAGAGACCTTCGGTCTCGGCTCTTTGGGCACGCTGAAAGCGGAAACCCAGAAAGTTTTTGACAAGCTGGCCGACTACCAGCACCCGTCCGGAGGGTTCTGTTACTGGACCGGCGGCTGCTGGAAGCCCGACCCTTATTTAAGCGCCTACGCTCTTGAGGCCGCGGCGCTGGCGCAGAAGGAAGGCTACAATGTCGACGCCGGCATCCTGAAGAAAGACGCCGACTGGCTTGAAACCTACCTGGCCTCGGAAAAGACGGACTGGGCTTATCCCTACAGCGTAAGCGAGGATTACGCGGCGCGGGCCTACGCGGTTTACGCGCTGGCCCTGAACGGGCGCAATATGAGCGCCTATTTTAACCAGCTCTACCTCAAGCGGGCGCAGGTCCCTTATCTCGCCAAAGGTTATATGGTGAAGGCGGCGAAGCTGCTTGGCTTTGACGCGGAGGCCGCGAAGAACCTTTCGGCCGAGATCATGAGCCAGGCGCGGTATTCTCCCACGCAGTTCCATTTCGAGGACGCCGAGGCCATGCCCTGGATACACAATAGCCCGGTAAAGACCACGGCGGTCATGCTGGACGCCCTGCTGGAGACCCAGGGCGGGTTCGCGGGCGACGAGAAGGCTGTAAAATGGCTTACTACGGAAAAAAAGAACACCGGGCGCTGGCGCACCACGCAGGAGAACTCCGCGGCGCTGCGCGCTTTCGAGGCTTTCTACCGCCGCTACGAGAAAGAAGAGCCGGATTTCAAGGGCTCGGTCCTGGTGGAGGGCGGTACGCCTAAGACGCTGGTGGAGCGCCGGTTCAAGGGCAGGCAGCTGGACACGGCAGCCGGGAGCTTTGGTTTTGACTCCGTATTCGGCGGTGGGGAGGACGCTAAACTGCTCATCTCCAAAGCCGGGAAGGGGCGTTTGTATTATTCGCTCCGGATGGGCTTTGCGCCCGAGAAACGCGATAAGCCGGCCTCGGAAGGCTTCGGGATCAGCCGCGAAATAAAGCCCATGGACGGCGGGAAAGTCTTTAAGGCAGGGGCGCGGGCCATAGTGACCATAACGGTGCATACGCCGCAGGACCGCACTTTTGTGGCGGTGAACGACCCCGTGCCCGCGGGTTTCGAGATAGTTAACACCGAGTTCGCCGTGGAAGGCGCGGAGGACGCGCGGGCGCTGGCGCAGAAGGGCGGGCGCGGCGGCGGCTGGGGGGAATTCGAGAGGGCCGAGCGCTACGACGACCGCATGCTTATCTTCGCGGACTACCTGACCGCGGGGACGCACAAGTATTCCTACGTGGTGCAGGCCACCAGCCCCGGCACCTATTACTGCCCCTCTTCGCTGGTGGAGGGCATGTACGAGCCCGAAGTCTTCGGCCGCACCGCCGGCGGCACGGTGGAGATAGTAAGGTAGACCGCGTTCTTGTAAAACCGTAACCGGCGGGTCAAAGATAGGCCTGCCGGTTATTTTTTTGCCCGAAAATGGCGGCACACAATCCGGAATTAAGTCGTGTGTCACCCTGATTCGTCCTTTCTGTTCCCTTCGGTCCAGGTGGCAGGGGAAGGGTAGGACTTTTGGCACTTGGGAGAGCGGCTGCCGGCTGGTAGGCTTTATATATGAGAGTGATAGCTAAAATATTTTTATCTCTTATGGTCCTGGCGGCCGGCGCGTCCGCGGCCGGGGCTGAAGAATTGACGGCGGGGGACCTGTTTCCGCCCTTCGGAAAATTCGGGGAGGCCGGGGATAATTACAAGGACCAGGCCGTTGTCACGGACGTTTACCAGGCCGTGCTGTCCGCTCTTAAGGGTTCCGGGGTGCCGGAAAGCTATGTTAAAGCGGCTTTCGCGGACCCGCGCGTGAAGATACATGAAGAGATAGTTACGGCCATGAACAAGCCCGCCGAGAGCCTGACCTACGAACAATACAAGAAACTCCTTCTGACCGAGAAAAGGATCGCGGGCGGGGTGCAGTTCTATAACGCGAACAAAGACCTTCTGGCGGCCGTCTCGCAGAAGTACGGCGTGGACGCGCTTGTTCTTACCGGCCTGGTGGGGGTGGAGAGCAGCTACGGGGAGAACAAAGGTAAATACCTGGTCTTCAACGCCCTTAATACCATAGGCGAAAGGATCCCCCGGCGTTCGGCCTGGGCGGCCAGGGAGATAGCGGAATTATTGAAACTTTCTTATTCCAGGCGGAAAGACCCGTTCGCGCTGCTCGGCTCCTACGCCGGCGCTTTCGGGCTCGGGCAATTCATGCCTTCGTCCTACAACGCTTACGCCGTGGATTTTGACGGGGACGCGTACCCGGACCTGTTCGCCTGGCCGGACGCCCTGGCCAGCATTTCCAACTACCTTGTTAAGCACGATTATTTTTCCGCGCCGGGCTTCGCCGAAGGCTCGGGCCCGTGGAAGGCCCTGTACGGCTACAATCATTCCGCCAACTACGTGAACGTCATCCTGGAACTTCGCCTGGAGATCCAGAAAAGACTGAGCGCCGCGGCGCATGTCCCAGCCGCGACGCGAAGCGCCAGGCCATAATAACCGCGGCGGCTGTGGGCAACCTGCCGCCGGAAGGCGCCGCCTTGGCGGGTATTGACCTGTGTTTAGGCTTGTGCTATAATTTTAGGCGTACCTAAATCTCTGGTGTTCCAGCGGACGACGAGGAGAATATGACGGCCCCTTCGCATATCAGCGCCAGCCTTGAAGACTATATAGAGGCGATATTCCATATAGTGGCCGAGAAACAGGCCGCGAAACCCCGCGACCTGGCCGGGAAGCTCAGGGTGGCCAATTCCTCCGTGACCGGCGCGCTCAGGCTGCTGGCCGGGAAAGGACTTATCAACTACGCGCCTTACGACATCATAACCCTGACCCCGGCCGGCGCGGCCTACGCCAGGGACGTGGTGCGCCGCCACGAGGTCCTACGCGACTTCTTCGTCGACGTGCTGGCGGTGGGTTACAAGGAGGCCGACGAGGCCGCCTGCGGAATGGAGCACGCCATCTCGAAGGCGATAGTGGAGCGCCTGGTGCAGTTCGCGGAGTTCGTAGAGGTCTGCCCGCGCGGCGGCGAGGACTGGATAGCGGGCTTCCGCCGGCATTGCGAGCGGTCTTCCGCCGCCGGCAGCTGCGTAAGCTGCGTGGACGTTCTTTCAGGCGCGCTGCGCGGCGGGCACAAGTCTAAAGCGGTCAAGCTGAACACCGTCAGGCAGGGGTGGAAATGCCGCGTAATTAAGACAGCGTCCGGCGGCGCCGGCAGGCGCCTGCGGGAAATGGGCGTGACCCCCGGGGCTTTGTTGGAAGTGGAGAGTGCCGGCGCGTCCGGAGGGACCGTGGACGTGAAAGTGAAGGGCTATCACATTTCTCTGGACGGCGGCGAGTCGGGCGGGATCTATGTGGAAACGCTTTGCAGGGAGCAGGACCGGGATGACATAAGGCGGCCGGAAGGAAAAAGAACTCTCCTATGAAATATCCGATGGCGGTCGCAGGCCGTAGGAGAGCGGCATAGCGGCGGGCGCAAATTTTTTTCGGTTGAATCTTAGGCTAGGCGAAAATACTAAGGCAAGCCAAATATATAGCGCGGCCGGCGGTAAGAAATCCGGCCTTGGAGGGTAAACTGATGGAAATTGTGATCGAGGCGCTGATAATAGCCGCGGTTGTGTTCTTCGCGGCGCGTTCGGTGTGGACTTCCGGCGGCTGCGGTTGTTCCGGCAGCGGGGCGAAGTGCCGCCGCGGCGACGGAGACGGGCGTTGAGCCGGAGCCGGCCTCCGGGGAGAAGCGGGGCGGGGTATTTATCGGGATACTTAAGGAGAAATAAATGGGAACTGTGAAAATGAGCGGCATAGGCCGCGCGAAAGAGGCGGCGACGGGCCGGAAGAGGCGGATAAAGCGGCGGCTATTACCCGGAGGGGTTTCCTGGCGGCAGTGCCTGTCCGCTCTGATGCTGGCCGGGTTGGGCTTGGCGGCGCCGTGCGCCGGGGCGGGAGACCAACCCCTGACAACGCCGGCCGGCCTTCCCGCAAGTACTGCCGTATCCGCAGGGGCCGTTAACCATCGCTATATGCTTGGTTTACTGGATGAACGCAGCACGTACGGCACTTTCTGGTTCCCCGAACCGCTGCTGGGGGGAGAGATGGATGTGGACCGGGAAGTTCGTGTTGATTACTTCCATGGCGAGCACGCCGGCCTGCGTTCGGATAAAGCCACCGGCGAATTCGAATACGCGGCCGGACAACTGACGCTGGAGGCCGAGGTGCCCTACGAACGCGAAGTCAGCGGCGGCGCTACTACCGCCGGTCTCGGCGCCGTCGAGCTGTCCGCCCGGCATCCGGTCTTCGAGTATGTCGCGCCGGGCCGGTCCTGGGACTACACCGTGGTGGCCGGCCTTGAAGCCGCCATACCCACCCGGACGCGGGTCAGCCGCGACACGGAGGTCGTACCCAAGCTGGCGCAGCTGGCGCGCCTGGGCAAGCACGTGAGCGTACAGACTAACGTCGGCTACTCCATGCTCTTCGGCCCGGACGAAGGCGGCGCCAGGACGCTGGAGTACTCCGCGGCGTTCGGTTATGACCTGGATTACGACGACCTGCCGCTGCCGGGTGTGGCGCATTTTGTGCCGCAATTCGGACTGAAGGGCACACGCGGACTGCGCGGCCCCGACAGTGGGCTGGAGCAACTGTTCGGCGTAGTAGGAGCGCGGCTGGACATGAAAAGCTTCGCCTGGCTGGCGCCGCAGCTGCGGCCGGGCGTCGGCTTCGTCTTCCCGCTCGACGCCGGCGCCCGCCGGGAAGAGCGCTGGGGTGTCATCATGAGCCTGGTATTCGAGTATTGAGCGTCATGCGCTATTTAATTCCCGCGGTCCTGTTCTGCCTGGCCATGGCCGCCTGCGCGGCGCCGGCGCCGCGGACCGCAGCCCCGCCGGTCACCCCCTCCGCAGCGGCGCGTTCGGGCTACGACGCGGCCAGCCTCGAACGGGGCCGAGCGATCTACCTTACGGCCTGCGTGCGCTGCCATCGGGCGCGGCTCGTCGGCGACTACTCCGCCGCCCAATGGCGGGACGTATTGCCGGTGATGGCGCGCAAAAGCCGCCTGACCGCGGCCCAGGAGCGCGACGTGACGGCTTACGTGCTCACGCTCCGCGCCGCGGGCACACCGCAGGCTGACCACGCCGCCGGGGCGGTCCAGTGACGGGCAAGGCCCCGCCTCTCCGGCGGTCCGAGTCTGAGCCGGGTCTCCGGCGGGTTCCAGACGCCAATTGTGTCGCCCACGGCTTTTTTATAAGATGGGGGGAGAACAGATTCAAGTCCTTAGGAAGCGTTAGCCGGGGGGAGACAAGCCATAACAAAGCGGAGATGCGCAATGGCTGCCCATCGCGTGCCGCGGCATTATAATGTGGCCGTAATTCATATGCGCTGATACAAGACAGGGGCTAGTAATGAGACTATTTTTAACGCTTTGTGTTTTGTTTCTCCTCGCACCCGTCCAACCGCGCGCGGCAGGCGCGGAAACACTGAGGCTGCTGCAAAAGATACCCTTGCCCGGAGTAAACGGGCGCATCGACCATTTGGCCGTCGACGTTAACGGCGGGAGGCTGTTCGTGGCGGCGCTCGGCAACGATACAGTGGAGGTGATAGATCTGAAGGCCGGAAAGAGAGCGCATACCATTACAGGTTTATCCGAGCCGCAGGGAGTGGCCTACGTCCCGGAGGAAAACAAGCTTTATGTCTCCAACGGCGGCGACGGGAAATGCGTGGTCTATAATGCCTCCTCCTTCGCGGCGGCTGGAAGCATTGACTTCGGCGAAGACGCGGACAACCTGCGTTACCAGCCCGCTTCCGGCCGTGTTTACGTCGGCTACGGGTCGGGAGCGATAGGAGTTATAGACAGCCGCGGCGGCAAAAGGACGGGAGACATAGAACTTCCCGCTCACCCGGAAGCGTTCGCGTTTGAAACCCGCGGAGACAATATTTTCGTGAACCTCCCTTCGCTGCGGCGGATAGCCGTGCTGGGACGCAGGGAATTAAAGCTCAAAGAGACCTGGCCGCTGAAAGCTGCCGGCGGGAATTTCCCGCTGGCGCTGGACGAAGCCGGCCACCGTTTATTCGTCGGGTGCCGCCGTCCCGCCCGGCTGCTGGTGTTAGACACCCTGACGGGCGGGACCGTCGGCGGACTTGAGATAGACAAAGACGCCGACGATGTTTTTTATGATGCGGCTAACCGGCGTCTTTATGTTTCCTGCGGCAGCGGCTTCATCGACGTGATAAAGCAGGACGGACCTTCGAAATACTCTCTTCTGGAAAAGGTCCCCACGGCGCCAGGCGCCCGGACTGCGCTCTTTGTGCCGGAAACGGGCCGGCTTTACCTTGCGGTCCCGGCACATAAAAGGCGGGAAGCCTTGATCAGGGTCTATGGAACAAAATAAAGAGAGAAGAGCCGTAATGCTGCTGTGGCCTTTCCGTGAAAAGGCGTATTCCTTTAGTGTCTCCCTCGGGGATGGTTGAACCCCCACGCCTTCAGGTGAAGTGAGGTTCCTTAAGGTCCTCAAAGAGGGACGAATGTGGAAGATCCGCCGACTTGAGCCGGCTGGAACTGACGATGGGCGCTTTGGCGCCTGTAATTAAAAGTCAGGAAGATGCGGAAAAATACTGTGCAGCATGAGTGGACGCTTTTATCTGCATGATAAAAGCCTGACCCGGGAAGAATAGCGCGGGCCTCCCGTTTACAGGAAGCAACTTATTCCAGAGAGGGATGATATGAAAATAAAAAAAACGGCGTTAATAGTAGTGTTCTGCGCGGCAGCGGCCGCGGCGGCGGGCTGGACGGCCAGATCGTACGCCCTTGGGTCGGGATCTTCCGGCAACTGGCCGAAACAAGAAAGAGCGGCGGCTTCCAAAAGCACCATGTCCCTTTATGACCAGGGGGTGGCCGCCGACAAGGCTGGCGACAACACGGCTGCCCTGGAATACTTCCGGAAAGCGCTTAAAAAGGACAAAAATAACCCCGAAATCCTGAACATGCTGGCGCACAGCGAGCGCAAACTTGGGATGCTGGTTGAAGCCATGGACGACTACTGGAAAGCGCTCAAAATAAGGCCCCATTTCCCGGAGGCGCGCGAATATATGGGCGAGACTTATATCCAGGCCGCTCTCGCCGAGATCTCGACACTTAAGAGCTACGGCCCCGAAGGCGAAGAAGGCCGCAAGGCTCTGGTCAAGGCTTTTAAGGACGCCGCCGCCAGCCTGCCCGGGGAGCGGGCCCCTGAAGCCGCAAAATAAAAGGACCAAGAACTGATGGTCCTATAAAAGGCGCCACCCGGGCAATAGATCGGCTCCCAGCGGAAGCTTAAGCTAAAGAACTTTTCCGTTTTAACACGTCCGGGTGCGGCGGGCTTTTTAAAAACTCCGGGAAACGCCCCGGTCTTCGTATTTCCGGGCGAAAAACGGCGGTAGAGGGAACCCGGCGATAAATCTTATCTTTCCCGCTTACGCTTTTTCGCCGGTTTCCAGCGTGTATATATTGGCAGGTTCGCTTTTGTCTTTTACCATGGCGGGCCCCAGGGCCCGCGTGCGATACCGGCCTTTGGCGCTCTTGAGCGTGGCTTCGCTGATTATTATCCTGGTTCCGTAGCTCTTCTCCTTGGTAAGCCCCTCCAGCCTGGAGGCCAGGTTCACGCCGTCGCCTATTACGGTATAGTTGAGGCGGCTGCTGGACCCCATATTGCCGGCCACTACGCGGGCTGTGTTGATGCCTATTCCTATCTCGAGTTCGGGCAGCCCCCTGCCGCGCAGCTCGGAGTTGAGCGCCGCCAGTTCGCGCAGCATCTCCAGAGCCGCGCGGACGGCCCTGTCCGCGTCGTCCTCGTGGCGCACCGGCGCGCCGAAGAGGGCCATGACGGAGTCGCCTATATACTTGTCCACCACTCCGCCGTTCCGCTCCACCGTGGCGCCCATGCGGGTAAGGTAGAGGTTAAGGATCTCAAGCACCACATGCGGGGAAAGCCGTTCGCTGAGGCTGGTACAATCCCTGATATCCGAGAAGAGCACGCTTACCTCGCGCTCCTCGCCCACCAGTTGCAGGTCCCTGCGCAGAAGCTCCTCGTCAATTTCCGGAGACACTACTTTCCTCAGCGGGCTGCGCACCCGGTCCCTTTCGGCCAGGCCCTTGGTGGTTTCGTTGAAGGCGGCGGCCAGCTCTCCTATCTCGTCACCGGACGCCACCTGCACCACGTGGCCGTAGTCCCCGGCGCCCACCCTGCGCACGCCGTCCAGCAGCACGTGCACCGGCCTGGTGACCGTGCGGGCTATGAGCGCTCCGCCGGCCACCGAGGCCAGCAGCCCCAGGCCGAAGATCAGGAAAAGCGCCGCGCGCAGCCGCAAGAACGGCTTCAGTTCCTCGTCCAGCGGGCGCTGCAGCACGGCATAGATACCGGCCCTTCCTTGCCGTCCAGCGGCTTCACCAGGGTTACATACTCCCTGCCGGCCAGCTCCAGCGGCAGGCTGACCCCGGGTTTCTACGCGGCCCTCCCCAGCGCTCCCAGCAGCGGGTTCTCCAGTGCGGACGGCAGCGTGGAGGCCAGGCAGGTCCAGGCGCCGCCCTGGCCCGCGCGCAGGAAAGAGATGTCGGCGAGGGTCGTCTTTTGCACTTCCGACGCCAGTTTGTCGTCTATCAGGAACCCGGCCCCCAGCCAGGCCACCGGCTCCGGGTCCAGCAGCGGCACCAGCAGGGCCTGGTAGGCCCTTCCGTCCATGAAGACCAGGGCCGAAGCCTCCCCCTCGTCGCCCGCGGCGGCCAGCAGGCCGGGGAAAGGCAGCGGCGCGTCTTTGGCCCGGGGTTGCAGCGTGCTGGCGGTCAGCGTTCTGCGCAGCGACACAAGGAACATCGCGTCAGCCTGCATGCGCAGCTTGTAGTTTTCCAGCGCCGAAATTATGGTGGAGTGGTCCCCGGTGGCGAAGGCCGTCTTGAAAGCGTAATCCCCGGAGAGCACCCTGGCCGAGGTGGTGAGGTAGGAGGTGCGCTCGCTGACCGTGCGGAAAAAGACCCTGGCGGCCACCTCGAGCTGCGCGGCGATGCTCCTGCGGGCGTTGGCCGTGAGTGAGGCGTTGACCGCCAGGAAAGCCGCCGCCTGGCTGAGCGTCAGCAGGCACAGCAGAAAGAAGAGCAAGCGGTTCTGGAACCGTCGGAAGCGCATGATCAGTAGGCCCGGCGCGCGGCGGCGTAGTAGCGCGCGCCGGCCAGCGAGGAAGCGCGCGAATCCAGGACCGCGGCGGAAGCCTGCAGGCCCGCCCAGGCGGCGTACGGCCCGAGTCCGAACTTGTGCCGCATGGCCAGCGAAGCTCCCGCGGAGGCGTTGTCCAGCGCGCTGTACCTGGAATAGCGTTCCCCCCGCAACTCCGCGGTAAGGTCGGCGGAGCCCAGGTCTCCGAACTGCAGACGCCAGCCGGCTGATGCCCTGAGTGCGGCGGAGGCGTCGGACTTCCGGGCGGCCTTTTCGTCCGAGTTGCCCAGGTTGTCGTTTGAAACCAGGCTAAGTCCCGCGTCGAGGATACAGTAAGAATCCACCGACGAGCCGGAAGCGGAGGGAACGACCGCGGCCAGCAGCAGCGCCGCGCAGAGGGCTGCCGCGCCTGCCCTGGTATACAGGGTCTTTACCGGTTCGCCTTCTTTCGTTCTCATCGGCCGGGCCTCCCTTTCCGGTAAAGTATATAAAAACATGTCCGGCTTACGCGCATTATCCTTAGGCGCTCGCAGCCCGCAACGTTCCGGGAAACTTCACGGCTTCGGGAAGGGCCGCTAAAGGCGGGCGTGTCCGCGCACATTGCGCGCGGCCCTTGCCCAAAGTCAGCTTGGCCGAATTATCCACCGTGCCGGGGATACCCGTTATCTGGTTCTCAGCACTAAGTTCACGCTGTTTCAGACAGGTGAGGGGTCGCGGGCGTAATTGAGCCCGACCCGGCAGACGATCGAAAGAACAGCCTCGTAGCTTCCGGGTTCCCGGAGCTCCCGGCGCGGGGTCATTTTTAAATTTCGGGAAAACGCCCCGGCTTCTGGTATTATGCTAAAATGAACGGCGGAGCGGTTTGCGGAGAGTTTTCAGTCAGAAAAAGACAGCGGCAGGGAGAGTAACTAATTACAAAAGGAAGCCCGGGAAAAAACCACCGGGGACACACGGATGACGGAACTAGGACGCATTATAGACTTGCTCGCGCGCGGGGAGGAATTCTGCCTCGCCACCGTTATAAGTTCGGCCGCGCCGGAAGCGCCGGCCGGCGGGAAGGCTATTGTATTCCGGGACGGTTCCCTGGAAGGGACCCTCGGCTCGGAAAGCCTGGACAAGGCGCTGCCGGCCGAGGCGCTGCGGGCGCTGGCCGACAAAGAGCAGCGGGCGGCGGAGCTCCCAGGCGGGGTGCGCGTATTCCTGGAGCTCCCCGCGCACGACGCGAAGCTGCTTATCTGCGGGGCGGGGCATATAGCCGTGCCGCTGGCCCGTTTCGCCCGCGCTGCCGGCTTTTCCGTTACCGTGCTGGACGACCGCGCAGAGTTCGCCAGCCCTGCGCGGTTCCCCTCCTGCGAAGTGATAGCGCGGGATTTCGCCCCGGCCCTGCGGGAGATGCCGCTTGGCCCGGCGGTCTACGCGGTGGTCATCACGCGCGGGCACGAGCACGACGCGGACTGCCTGGCGGAAATACTGCGCAAAAAGACCGCCTACGCGGGCGTTATCGGCAGCCGCCGCCGGGGGCTGGTGGTCCTTGAGGCTTTGGAAAAAAAGGGCCTGCCCGCCGCCCGGCTGAAAGATATTTTTACGCCTATAGGGCTGCCCATAGGAGCGGAATCTCCGGAGGAGATAGCTCTTGCCATTATCGCGGAGCTGGTGTGCGTGCGCAGGAAGGGGGCCGCCGCGGCCAGGGCCCTGCGCGCGGTCCCGGAGGCCGGCAAATGACGCCTTACGAGATCTTCCTGAAGCTCGCCGCGCTGAACGCCGCCGGGATACCGGCCGCTCTCGCCACCGTCACCGGCACGTCCGGTTCCACCCCGCGCGGGGCCGGGGCCAAGATGATAGTGTGCGCGGACGGGACCATTTACGGCTCGGTCGGCGGCGGCTGCGGGGAGAACCGGGCGCGCAGCGCCGCGCTGCGCAGCCTGCTGGCGACCAGGGCCCCCGAGCTGTTAGAGATCAGCCTCGACGACGATATCGGCACGAAGGGCGGGGACGTCTGCGGCGGAAAGATGTGGATCTTCGTGGAGCCATTCCCGCCGGGCGGCGGCTCCCGCGGCTAGGCCGGGCCCGGACCGGCTGGAACCGTGTTTTGCCGCGCCGGTCAGGCCCGGCGGCTTACGGAGGGTAAGATGACGGCTTCACAGTGGACGGCGGCGGCGGCGGGGACCTTGTGCCTGGCCGCTTTCAGCTGGGCGTTCTCCATACGTGCCCGACGCTACCACGGCATCTCCCGGTTCTTCGCTTTCGAAAGCCTGCTTTTCATGCTGCTCCTGGCCCCGGGCCGCTGGTTCCGGGGGCCTTTTTCCCCGCCGCGGCTGGCTTCCCGGGGTTTTTTGATCGTTTCCCTGTACCTTGCCGTCCACGGTATTTTCCTGCTGGTCAGGCTGGGCAAGCCCCGGCGCGGCGACTGGGAGAACACTGACAGGCTGGTGACAACGGGCCTTTACGGCCTTATCCGTCACCCGCTTTACGCTTCGCTCATGTATCTGGGCGCCGGAATCTTCCTGGAGCACGCGACTACGGCGGCGTTCCTGCTGGCCGTTCTCAATACCGCGGCACTTTATCTCACGGCCAGGATAGAAGAAGGCGAGATGATAGCCAAGTTCGGTGAGGAATACCGGGATTATATGGGGAAGACAAAGATGTTCGTCCCGTTCCTCTTCTAACTCCCTGTGCGGCCATTGGCTATGGCCGAGGGCAGTCCACTATAATATTTCAAGGATCAGCAAACATTACTTCCAGCCTGCACCGGAGATAAGCGCGCTTAAAGAGCTCTTGTTGATAGCCCGAAGTTCGCTCTCGTAGACAATAAAACGCCGTACATTCTTTCCAGCGGTGGTGAAATCAACCTTGTCCAGCTTGTGCAGCATGAAATCCTTCAAGGTGGCCCGGGTAATCCCCGGCTTCTTTCCCTCGGTCCGCCGGATGGCGTTATTTAGTAGTTAGATATTTTGGGAGACTTTTCTGCCCAGGTACCAGACCAGGTCGTAGAAGTCCCGCCCTTTGGTGTACTTCCTGAAGAAGCAGGCGTGTATCTTGGCCGCCAGCATGGAGGCAGGTCAAAGTGCCGCACGCTGAAGATATGGGTCTTGTTCAGCGTCGTATCGGCCAGCTTCCACCCCCTAGGGGGATTGCTGTCTACCTCTTTACGGATTTCCCTGAAATCCGCCGCGGGAGGGCGCCAGCCGCGCTCTTCCGGCGGGGTTGACATTTGCTGCCTGGTATAATAGGATATACATATCCTATTTAAGTGGAGGGGCTGCGCATGCTATATTCAAGGAGCACGGAATACGCCATCAGGGCGCTGTCTTACATGGCCTCCAGGAAGGAGCGCGTTCCCGCCGGAGTGCGGGAGATAAGCTCCAGGGCGGGCATTCCCGCCGCCTACGCGGCCAAGCTGCTCAGGGCCCTGGCGGGGAGCGGCATTCTGACCTCGTCCCACGGGCGGGCCGGCGGCTTCTCGTTCGTCAGGCCGCCCTCCGAAATTTCGCTGCTGGACGTTATCGACGCGGTGGATAACCGGGAGAGCTCTCCGTTATACGGCTGTGTTATGGGCTTCCGGGAATGCGGCTGCGGCCGCTCCTGTCCGCTGCACGGCATCTGGTCCGTGGCGAAGGCCCGCATTCTGCGCGAACTTGAACGCACCAAGATAACCTGCGCCGGAAATATGCGGGGCCTGTTTAAAACAGGCAGAAAAAGCCGGGAAATATTGTCCAGAGAGGTGAGAAATGTATTCGATAAGAAATAGCGGGCGGAAATTCTTTCTTCCGGTGGCGCTTACGGCGCTGGCGGCCCTGTGCCTGGCGGCCCCTTCGCGGGCGGCGAGGTTCATGGCGGTACCTTTCGCCGAGACGCTGAAGGAAGGAAAGTGGAGCGTGTGGCAGTTCGCCCTTTATGAGAAGGAGAACGCCAGGGACTGGCGCCGCCTGAACAGGCTGGATATCGGCCTGGCTGAAGGCGTTGAGGCCGGCGTCTTTGTGGTGACCCCGGAGCACGGCCCTTCCGATACCTGGCTTAACCTGCAGTATCAGCCGCTGGCCGAGGAGGGCCCGCGTCCCGCGGTGTCCGTGGGCGTCTGGGACCTGGCCCGCAAGGACGGGCACTGGTTCTCGGACCACAAGACCGGGCCCTCGCCGTTCTTGGCGGTCTCTAAAACTGTTGTAAAATGGGGAGGGGGGCAGCTCAAGACCGGCTTGTCGTACGGCTACAACCGCCTGCACGGCCTTTCCGGCGGCGCCGACGCGAGGCTCGGCAGCCTGGGCGTTATGCTGGAGTACGCCCCTAAGAACCTGCGCCTGCCGAAAGCGGGCGGCTGGGACGCCGGCGCGTACTGGTGGTTCCTGAAGGACTGGCGCGCGCGCGTCTCCAGCATCGGCGGCAACCCGATGCTGGACGTGTTCTTTATTCACGCGGCAGGAAAATAAGGGGGGAAAATGAAGAAAAAACTATTATACGCTATAGCGGTGTGGTCGTGGCTGGCCGCCGGGCCGGCCGCGCCGCAGGTTTCCGCGGCCGCCGGGGAGAACTGCGTGGGATGCCACAAAGTGCAGTCCCCGGCGCTGGTGATGGAGTGGGAGCGCTCGAAGCATTCGAAGAACGGGGTGGACTGTCTGGCCTGCCACAAGGCGGACGCTTCGGATGAGGGCTCCTGGGTGCACCACGGGGAGCGCGTCTCGGTTATAGTCACGCCCAGGACCTGCGCGCAGTGCCATTCCAGGGAAGCCGAGGAATTCTCACGCAGCCATCATGCGCTGGCGGGCGAGATCCTGGCCAGCCTGGACAATGTGCTGGCGGAAAAGGCCGCCGGCATGCCGGGCAACAACGCCGACGCGGTCAGCGGCTGCCTGCAGTGCCACGGCGGCCTGGTAAAGTTCAAAAAGGACGGGAAGGGCGCTTTGCTGCGCACCGGTCCCGAGGGCAGGCCGGTCATCGACCCGGAAACCTGGCCCAACAGCGGCATAGGCCGTATCAACCCCGACGGGTCCCGCGGCTCCTGCAACGCCTGCCATTCCCGGCACGCCTTCGAGGCCAAGACCGCCCGCTCCCCGGAAAACTGCGGCAAATGCCACATGGGCCCGGACCATCCGCAGATAGAGATCTATAACGAGTCCAAGCACGGCATAGCCTTCAACGCCAACCGCGATAAAATGGCGCTGGACAAGGACGAGTGGGTGCTGGGCCGCGACTATTCGGCCGCGCCCACCTGCGCCACCTGTCATATCGCCGGCCATATGCAGAAGGGCGGCGTCGTCGCCGGCAACAGCCACGACGTAGGAGAGCGCATCAGCTGGACCCTGAGGCCGGTGGTCAGCGCCAAGCTGAACCTGGTCGTCTTCGAGGACGGGTTTAAGGAGGATTATCCCGAGCCGCGGGCCCTGCCAAAGCCCGGGGACAGCGTGGAAACCTCGGAAAAGGTGCGCGAGGGGGACAAACTGGTATCCAGGAAAGTGACCAGGAAGGTGGCCAGGGTTCTCACTTGGGCCCAGCGCCGCGCCAAAATGGCCGCGGTTTGCGCCAACTGCCACAGCGGCGACTTCACCGACAACTTCTACAAGCAGTTCGACAGTCTGGTGGAGCTCTATAATGAGAAGTTCGCCAAGCCGGCCAAGGCTATCATGGACGAGCTCACCGCTGACGGCGTGCTGAACGCCAAGGCGCCGTTCGAGCACGAGGTGCAGTGGGTTTATTGGGAGCTCTGGCACCACGAGGGGCGGCGCGCGCGCCACGGCGCCAGCATGATGGGGCCGGACTACACCCACTGGCACGGCATGTACGAGGTCTCCAAGCACTTCTACACCAGGTTCCTGCCCGCGGTGGTGGAGGCCGCCAGTGAGAAGGGGCCCGAGGCCGAGAAGAAATGGAAGGGCCGGGTGGCCGAACTCCTGGCTAAAGACGAGCATATCTGGCTGAAAGGTCTTAGCCCCAAGGAGGCGGAGGCCCTGCGGAAATACTCCCGGGACCGCTATAACCAGTAGGTTCCGCTTGCGGCCGTAAACATGGCGCCGGGCCCGGGGTCCGGCGCCGTTTTTTCCTCCAGCCGCGTCCTCCCGGGCGTACTGGCCGCCGCGGACAAGAATTACCACGGCCGGGCCAGGAAGGCCATTAACGCGCTTACGTTCTTTACAACCCCGAAAAGCCCTATTGGCGCATACAGGCCTTTATCCGGGCCATATTCCGCCCCCGGGACTTTGACCTGTTTCGATAGTCTCCGGCGGGGTTGCGCTTCAGGGCGGAGGGGTGGTAAACTCTTTCTGTGATCCCTGGATCCAAGATGGCGCCGGCTTTGTTCATAATCTCCATTTTATCCGCGGCGGCCGGGGCCTGGTGTCTGCACGGCTGGCTTATAAACCGGGCCGCTTCCAGGCTTGACCCGCTAAGGCCGAAGACCCGGGAATACTATCTTTCGCCTTTTATCTCTCACTCGCGTCTCGTATCCGGCGGGCAAGTGACTCCGGCGGCGCGGGCGGAGGAACGGGATTTTTAGTATATTTATGTTAAGCCGGGAGGCTTGAATGAGCGATTTCTTTAAAGGGAAAGTGGCGGTGGTGACCGGAGCGTCGGAAGGCATAGGCCTTGCCGTGGCGCGGCTGCTCGCCGCCGGCGGGGCCCGGGTGGTGCTGGCCGCGCGTTCGGGGGATCTGCTTAAAAAAGCGGAAGGTGAACTGCCGGGTTCTCTGGCTGTGCGCGCGGACCTGCGCAATGCCGCGGACAGGGCTAACCTGGTAGCTAAGACCATAGGGCAGTTCGGCAGGCTGGATATCCTTATAAATAACGCCGGACAGGGGATCTACGGTCCTTTCGAGAAAACAAATCCGGACGACTACCGCAGCGTTATGGACCTGAACGTGTTCGCGGTCATGGACCTTATGCAGAAGGTCATCCCCCTTATGCGCAAACAGGGCGGCGGCAGGATAATAAACATCGGTTCCCTGGTCTCTAAGAACTACTTCCCGAACCTCTCCGCTTACGCTTCCACCAAATACGCGCTTAACGCGCTCTCCCTTACGGCCCGCAAGGAGCTGGAAAAGGAAGGCATCGTGGTGAGCGTAATGCACCCCAAGATGACGGCTACGCGCTTCGGGGTTAACGCCGTGGGTGGAAACAAGGCCGACAGCCGCGCGGACGGAAAGCGCGCGCCCGGAGTTGACACCGCCGAAGACGTGGCGGAAAAAACGCTGAAGCTTATAGAAAGCGGGGAAGCCGAAGCTAGCATGTAGGGTCCGCCGACAGGGGGCAAAATGAAGACACGTCAAATTATTATGTTCTGCGCGGCGGCTCTTTTCCTGGCCGGCTGTCCTTATAAATCCGTCCACCAGCTTGGCGCGCCTTCGGAGAAAAGGTTCGACAAGGCTTTCCTCGGCTCCTGGCTGAGCTGCGACCCCAAGAACAAAGCTGACTGCGAGAGCCTGAAGGTTTACAGCTTTAACGGGGCCGAGTATTACGCCGAAATGACCGGGGTGAGCCGCTCGGAGCAGGAGGTAAGCGTACGCACCGACCGCTACCGGGCTTTTCTGACGGATACCGGGGTTCCGGGGCTTCTTGACGTGCAGGAATTAAGTATCTCTACAGCCGCGAACACGGCCCACTTTTACGTGAAAGCTGAAATTAAGCCGGACAGTACTCTCGTATTCTCATATGTGTCCGACGGTTTTACCAAGGACGAATTCGCCTCGGAAAAAGACCTCGCCGGGCATTTCAGCAGGAATTACAAAACCCCCGGTTTTTTTGAAGTTCTCCCGCCCTTCGAGCGGGAGAAAAGCAAATAGCGCGGCGGGCGCCGGCAAGGCGCCGACCGGCTTAAAGACCAAGGAGTATATAATGAAAACTATAGCGCTCATCCTGTTTTTGGGTTTAAGCTGCCCGGCTTCTGCCGGGTATAAAGAGGCCGAGGCGGCCGGCAAGAACCTTGGCGACACGCAGCTTAATAAGGAACTGGACGCGCTGCTGGCCCAGCCGGGAGCGGCGCTGGCTCGTGACGCGCGCGCGGCGCAGCTGCTGGCGGACAACGGCCGGGCGCTGGCACTGTTCCGGCAGGCCGCGCAGGAGCCTAACGACGGGGACCTCCTCGCGCCCAAGCCGGAGAAGCTCGACAGCAAAACTGTTCAGCCAAAGTACGGGGTGCATATTAAATTGCTCAAGCTCCTGCTTATAGATTCCAGGATAAAGGCCGCGCGGAGCCTTAACGGCGAGGCCGAAAAAGACCTGCTCGCCGTGGCGGGCTTCCTCTCCCAGCTTTCGGCGCAAAAGGCGGGCGCGCTTTTAAGTTCCATGGTGGAGCAGTTCTGCCTTATGAAGGCCTACCCGATGTTCTCTGACAGCCTGCGGGCCCCGTCGGTAAGCCCCGGGTATATGAAGGAGCTGGCCCTGCGGCTGGATAACTCCGTAAAGAACCAGGACTCAATGCGGGCGGCGATGCTGCAGGAAGCCGATACGGCTAAAGGCAGCATGGTGGAAGCAGTTACCCCCGAAAGCATGGCAGCGGAACGGGCTAAAATGTCTTTCCTGCTGCGGCTGGGGGCAAAAAAGCTGGAGGACCAGGAATTTTTCTCAAAGGTCTACTCCGGCTATGACGCCGCCGTGGACGCGCACGCCGGGGTGCTGATAGAAGCTTTCCGCGTTAACGATCCCGCCCCGGCCGCGGCTTATATGGAGAAGCGGCAGCAGGAGATACAGGCCCGCAAGCAGGCCCGCGACAAACGCGGGACCCTGGCCGGTATCATCGACGGTCTGAAAGGCGGCCCGGAAGCTAAAAAAGAAATGGAAGATACGATAGTGGACAGGATGCTCTCCATAGGGACGCCGGCCTATGAAAAGCTGGTCCCGCGCTATCACCTTTACCTGACGGAACTTTATGTGCTGCGTACCGCGGTGGCGGTGAAACTTTACCAGCGCGCGCGCCGGCGCCTGCCGGGCAGCCTGGACCAGCTGGTCCCCGCCTACCTGGCGGCAGTACCGCTGGATTCATTCAATAAATTCGCCCCGCTCGCTTATGTTAAAAAAGGCAAAAAAATCCTTATTTATGGTTTCGGGCCGGACGGCAAAGACGGCGGGGGCGCGGCTTCCCTTGATGTGGCGGCTTATTATGACAACGCCGCAAAAGACGCGGGAGATATTGTGTTCGCCGACTAGTATCTTGACAAATTAGTTATGCAACATGTATCATATGTGAATGAAATGCATAAACATTCGCTTAAAAAAGCGCGAGATTAAGTTGCTGGAGAAAAAGAAGAAAGAACGATT
>JAJZVJ010000212.1 GCA_021845705.1 bacterium | reverse complement strand
TGGCGCTGGCCTGGCCGCGTGGGTGTACCTGTCGCTCCAGACGGCCTATATTCTGAACCGGATCGAGGATATAACGGAAGATGAGATCAACGGGGATCCGTTCTCCCTGTCCCCTGAACTTCGGCGCGCTGCGCTGCTGGCGGCGCCGGTGCTGCTCACGCTGCTGGCCGGCATCGCCCTGCTCGTCCATCGCGCTGCCTGGCCGGTGCTCGTTTACGGCCTTGCGCTGATACCGCTTTACAGCCTGCCCTCGCTGCCGCTGAAGAGGTTCCTGCTGTTTAAGCCCCTTTTGCTGACCGCCGGGTTTTTTCTTATCTCTTTTTTTCTTCCCATTTCCCTGGTTTCAGGCGGCTCGGCCGGGTTCTGGCGCTCCCTTCCGGCGCTGCTGTCCGCGAACTGGCCGTTCCCCGCGTTCTTCTTCCTGAACAGCGTCTTCCTGGACCTGCGGGACGTGCGCGGGGACGCGGCGGCCGGGATCTCGACCTTTCCGGGCGTGCTGGGCGCAAGGTCCGCCGCGCTCACCCTCTCCGCGGCTTCGGCGGCCCTGGCCGCCGTCTTTTTCGCCCGCGGCGCCGCCATTCCCGCGGTTTTCTCTCTTTTTTTCTCGGCAGCTTCAGCGGGCGCCCTGCGCCTGCCAGGCCGGGATTATTATAACAGCGTCATACTCCTGGAGGCCGCCGCATGCCTGTACGTGCTGCTGTACTGAAACCCGGCGCAGGGAACCTTGCCGGAAAGATGGGCCCTTCCCTGGCGCAATATCTGGAATTCCGGCGCCCGCTGCTGGAAAGGTCCCTGCGCGTTTTTTCAGCCGGCTCCATGAAGTCCTGGCGCGCCGCCGGCGCGGGGCTGCAGAAAGGAAAGATGCCCCCTAGCTTTCAGGAACCCGTCAGCGTTTATCTGCTGCGGCGCGGTAAGATGCTCAGGTCCCTGCTCGCCTGCGTGGTCCTTGACGCCTACGGGAAGGATCCAGCCGCTTTTGCGCCTCTGGTCGGCATGATGGAAGTGCTCGAGTCGGATACTATCATGATCGACGACATCATAGACGACTCTCCCGAGCGCCGCGGCGGCCCCAGCGCCCACATAATATGCGGCGTCAACCGCACTATAATTTCCGGCGGGTTCTTCTATTATGCCGGCTGGCACCTGCTGCATGAGGCTTTCGGCGGGCCGGGAGGGAGGAAGTACTTTGAGGCGCTTCAATGGTTCTCCCGCATACACCTGCTCACTTCGGTGGGCCAGACCGAGGAGATCTGCTACCTGGTGCGCGGCAAGCCGCTTTCCCTGCCCCGCTACTGCCAGGAAATAGCCAGCCGCATCTGCATCCTTTCTTTCAGCGGGCCGCTCTATCTGCCCGCCCTGTGCGCCGGAGCCTCTCCGGAAAAACTGCGGGCGCTGGAGCGCCTCGGCCTTTATATGGGCCTTGCCTATCACCTGCATGGCGACGAACTTAACCTTTATCCGCGGTCCGGGAGCTGGGGCAAGACGCGCGCCGACGACCTGCTTTCCGGGACCATCACCTATCTGTATTCCCGCGCGTTAGAGCGGCTGAAGCCTCCGGACCGGAAAAAGCTGCTGGCGGTTTTCGGGAAACGGGACGCCGGACCGGCGCGCCTTGAAGAGGTCCTCCGCCTTATAGCCGGCTGCGGGGCGCTGCAGGACAACAGGCGCGCTATCAACGGGCTCACGGCTAAAGCCGGGAAGATAATAACTTCCCTGGGGTTCCCGCCGCGGCAGACTAAACTGCTCCGTGAATGCCTTGCCTACATGGCCGAAGGGAGGGACAATTGATGCCGCGCGACGAGATAGGCCGTCTGGCCGACCGGGCCGCCGCGCTGGCACTGCCGGTTTCCGCGCGGAAGATAACCGCGCTCGAGAACGAACTGCTCGGGCGTCCGGAATTCGCCCCCTGGGACGCCGCCGCTCTCAAGCCCGCGTTCTTCGACCTTGCTAGGTCCCTCCGCCCGCCGGGTGGTTTCGCCCCGGCCCGCTTCTTTCTTTCTGAGACGGGGCCGGCCGTTTCCTCCCGGGCCCGCCTGCTGGCGGCGGGGGCTCTCGAAATGGGGGCTGTCTCGCACGCGGCGATACGGAAATACATATCGCTAAGGCATGAGCGGGATAAGTTCAAACCCGGGGCTCTCCTGCTTATGCTCGCCTCCCTTACCGCTTACGGCATAGGTTCCGGGCTTCTCTCCAGGGCCTTCGGCGGCAGGCTGCTCCGCCGCCGCGGCCCGGCCCTGGTGCGGTATACCCGTGAAATGAACCGTTATTGTCTGCGGTTGGGCCGCATTGAAGCCTCACCTGAGGACGGGCGCGCCGCCATGCTGCGGGATACCGCGCGGGAAGACAGTTCTTCTTCCTGCCTGCTGAGGCTTTCCGGCTTCCTCGCGGGGACCATGGGGGGGCTTGGCCCGGCCGCCTCCGGGCGGCTTGAAAAAAAAGCCCTCCGCCTCGCGCGTGCCGGCTCCGACGGAGGACCGCTGCCGGATGCCTTCTAGCCCCGCTCCGCCGGGTATGAGAGACCCCCGCCTGGTTTCGGCGGCGGCCCGGCTGATGCCGCTCATACTGGACGCTTCTTTGAGATCCCTTCCGCGGGGCGCCCCCGGTGCCGGGCTCTCGGCCCCGGCCCGGCTGTACCTGAGAAGGCCCGGAAAAATGCTCCGGCCCCTGATCACCGCCCTGGTACTGGAGTCTTTCGGGAAAGACCCTGGCGCTTATAGCGGCATACTTGGGGCCATAGAGCTGATGGAAGCGGCCACGGTAAGTTTCGACGATATAATAGACGCGTCCGCGGCCCGCAGGGGCGGGCCGGCCACGCACGTGATCTACGGAGTGAGAAAAGCTTATTTAGCCTATCAGGCGGCGTATAACCTGGCTTACCGGGCATTCCTCGCTCTTGGCGCGGAGATCGCTCCGGGAGCGAAGGCGGGGCTGCTGTCCGCCCTTGAAAGGGAAATATTCGCGTACGGCTGGGCGCAGGCGCAGGAACTTTACTGGACCGCCGGCCGCAGGCCGCCGTCTCCGGAGGAATACCTGGGGATGACCTGGGACCGGATACGTTTCCTCTCTTTCAACGGGCCGTTCCGCACGGGCGCGGTACTGGGAGGGGCGGGGAAACGGCGCCTGGGATATTTCGAGGAGGCCGGCTCCTGGCTGGGCCTGGCCTATCACCTGCACGGCGACGAACTGAACCTTTTCCCGCGCTCCGCGGACTGGGGGAAAACGCCGGCCGACGATATAACGGGCGGGAGATATACCTTCCTCTACCTCTCGGCGCTCCGGACCGCCGGGCCGGAGGCACGGCGCGAGCTGAGCCGCGCGCTCGGGAACAGGCGGATTTCCGTCCGCGGCCTTAAAAATGTTATAGATATAGTTCGTGCGAGCGGCGCCAGGGAGAGGAACCGCAGGATGATCGGCGTGTTCTACGCTAAAGCGCAGGCGGCCCTTGAGAAGTGTTCCCTGCCCCCGGGACACCTCTCGCTTTTATCCGGCCTCGCCCGCTACATGGCATATGACAGAACGAAATAAAATCAAACTGCTGGTCAGCCCCGTGAGCATGGCCGAAGCCGGGATAGTCGCCCGCTCCGGAGTGGATATACTTGACCTTAAGAACGTCAGGGAAGGCTCCCTTGGCGCTAATTTCCCCTGGGTGCTTGACGGAATAATACGCAAATTCAGACGCCGGGGCCTGAAATTCAGCGCGGCAATAGGCGACCTGGATTTCAAGCCCGGCGGCGCGGCCCTTTCCGCCTACGCCGCGGCCAGTCTTGGCGCGGATTATGTGAAGGCGGGCCTTTACGGGGTAAAAAACGAAGTGCAGGCTTTGGAGATGTCGAGGGCCGTGGTAAAGGCGGTTAAAACCGCGCGGCCGCGCGCGCTTGCGGTGATCTCCGGCTACGCCGATTGGCGCCGTTTCGGCGGCCTGGCCCCCTGGCCGCTGATAAGGGCCGCCAGGAAAGCCGGCGCCGACGCGGTCATGCTGGACACGGCCATGAAGGACGGCCGTTCCCTTTTTGAGAACATGACGGTCCCGGAAATTTCCAGGTTCCTTTCTCTTGCGCGGGCCGCCGGCCTGGACACAGCTCTCGCCGGCTCCCTGAAACTGGCTCATCTTCCGCTGCTTGCCCGCCTTGGCCCCGGAATAATCGGGCTGAGGGGGGCCGTCTGTCTCGGCGGTGACCGCTCCCGCCCTGTCTGCCCGAAGCGGCTGGCCGCGGTGAAGGAAGCCTGCCGGACATGAAGTCCTTTTTTCCAGGGCCGGGCGGTGTCGACGCCTGGCATAAAATTTTGCTCGGTCGTAATCCTTTCGCCTGCGACAGCCGGGCTGCCGCCGCCTCCTTCTTCCGGCCTGCCAGCCGCCTTTGCGGCAGGCCGGTGCCGGCGGAAAAGGGCCTGCCCGCCTCCATCCCGCCCTCCCTCCGTAAAAAGATAGGCATGGCCCTTCGTTTCTGGCAAGTCTCACAGGAGATAACGGGGGATTTAGTCCTGTCGGGGAAACCGCTCCCTGGCATGGACATGCCGGTGACGCTCAACTTCGCCATGGCGCTGGGGAATTATTCCAGGTTTTTACTTTTTTCGGCAGAGACCGGGATTCCTGTGGAAGCGGCTTTGTTCCTGCATGCCGCTTTTATAAAAGAGATGACGGAAATGCCGGCGGCCATGGCCGGTCTCAGCGCCCTGAAACGCCGAAAACTTTCCGCGCGCAAGGCTTTTTTCTCCGGCCGGAATTCTCCCGCCGCTTCCGCTTTCCGGCTTGCAGCGGCCTGCGCCCAGGCCTTTAAGAAGCGTAATTCATGAAACAGGACTCCGCCTGGCTTAAAAAGGTCGCCGCTCTCTACGACGGGAAGCGCCGGGATTTTAACTGGCGCCTTGCTGCCGACGGCATCATACATCATCATAACGGGCTGGTCCATGACCGCCGCTTGTTCCTTAAACGCGTCGCCAGGGGCGGCCCGTCGGCCGAAAAAGAGATCCACGCCTCCGAGACCGCTCTTTCAGAACTGGGGTTCGAATACCTTGGCAGGCCGGGGCGGGGGGCCGTGCTGCTGGACGCTGGGTGCGGGCGCGGGGGCTCAAGTCTTCTGCTGGCCGCGAAATACCGCGGCCTGGCGATACGCGGGGTAACTGTTTCCTCCTACCAGGCCGCCGCGGCAAGGGCGGCGGCGCGGGCCAGGCGGGTAGCCGGCCGTGTTGAATTCTCCCGGGCTTCAATGCTTTCCCTGCCTTTTCCCGGAAATTATTTCGACCTGGTCTGGGCTTGCGAGTCTACCGAGCATG
>JAJZVJ010000211.1 GCA_021845705.1 bacterium | reverse complement strand
GAGCATCCACCTCCGGACCTCAATCAGGAGTCGCCATGGACATAACTCCCGGTCAGGACCAGAGGATTTAATGTCTATTACTTCACGGCGATACACCAAAACTTATATAGCTTCAACACTTTTAATTCCGGCCCTTATTTCATTAAATACGGCCTGCGCCAGTGCCTCGGAAAGCCCTGAAACGCTGCGCCGCGGCGGTTCCGATAATTTCGCCGCGCTCGGGCGGCCGGGACCGGCCCCCGCCGCCCTTCCGGAGATAAAGCCTTCCATGGTTTTAAAGTCCGGCTCGCCCGCTTTCAAGAAAGTGACGGTGATCTTCCTTGAGAACATCAGCTACAACAGCGCCATGGCCTCCGCTTTCCTTTCCAGTTTCGCCAGGCAGGGCGCCCTGCTTTCAAACCTGGACGCCGAAACCCATCCCTCCCAGGGCAACTATATAGCGTTCACGGCGGGAACCACGGCCGGCGTCGTAAACGACAAGCCGGTCAACCTGAACGTGAAGCACCTCGGGGACCTGCTGGAAGCCAAAGGCAAGTCCTGGAAGGTGTACGCCCAGGGCTACCCCGGGAACTGCTACCTGGGCGCTCAATCGGGCACCTACGTGCGCAAGCATGTGCCGTTCATAAGCTACCTGAACGTACAGCGGGACCCGCAGCGCTGCGCCAACATCGTGGACGACTCCGGCTTCAGTTCCGATATAGCCAACGGCCAACTCGCCGATTTCACGTTCTTCGTTCCCGACATAAAGAACGACGGGCATAACACCGGCGTGGCCTACGCCGACAGATGGCTCGCCTCCTACTTCGGCCCGCTGATGAAGGACCCCGCTTTCATGCGGGACATGCTGCTGGTGATAACCTTCGACGAAGACGACAAATCCACCGCCTCCAACCACATTTACACGGCGGTTTACGGGGACTCCGTGCAGCCGGGCAGCGTTTCGCAGAACGCCTATACCCACTACAGCCTGCTGCGCACCATAGAGGATACGCTCGGACTGGGAACGCTGGGGCAGAACGACGCCTCGGCTTCGCCGATAACCGGCATCTGGCGGTGAATGGGGGAGGACACAAAAGAACGGCGCGCCTTTAAGGACGCGCCGTTCTTTATTTCCGGCCGGGATCCGGTCATGCCCCCGTTCGGTTCAAAGCGTGCACTTCGGCCGGCTCGCTGCAGCCTTTAAAGGTCATGGCGCCCAGGCTGCGGTAAGAGAAGTCGGCCCGGGTCTTCTCCATCACCGCCGAAGAAACGTATACGGCCCCGGCCGGGGCTTTGCCCTGCAGCCGGGAGGTGAAATTAACGGTGTCGCCCATCACGGTGTAATCCATGCGGGACTCGGAGCCCACGTTGCCGGCCACTACCTGGCCGCAGTGCACGCCTATGCCCACGCCCAGGGTCCTGCCGCCGGCGGCTGCCTGCTCTTTGTTGAAAACCTCTATTTCTTTCTGCATCTCGGAGGCGCAGAGCACGGCGCGTTTCTCGGCGTCCGGCTGGTCGAAAGGGTCGTTGAAGACCACGATAAGCGCGTCGCCCACGAATTTATCCAGCGTGCCGTTGTGCTTGAAGACTATGTCCACCATGCGGCGGAAATAGCCGTTGAGCAGCTTAAGCAGGGCCTCGGGCTGCATGGTCTCCGCCATGGGGGTGAAGCCGCGTATATCGGAAAAAAGGATGGCTACGTGCGTACGCCGGCCCTCGCGCATTATTGCGCCGCCGTCGGGTGAATCCAGGATCTTCCGCGCCACCTGGTGCGAGACATAGCGCAGCAGGGCGTTCTCCGCGAGCTCCCTGCGCACAAGGCTGTCCGCGAATTTCAGGACGAGCTTGCGCATTTTCTTTACAACGTAGCCCACTATCACGCCCATGACTAGCATGGCCAGGATATGTATGCCGGCCGCGTAGGTGGAGACCGGCGCGATATGCGGGTTCCCGAAAGAGGACCACCACACCAGCGCGTAGCCGGCGGCCGAAAGCCCGGTAACGGCGAAGATGGCGCGCCGGCTGTAACGCAGGGCCGAGTGCGCGATGAGCAGGTAATAAAGCGAAATAAGCGGGCCGCTGTTGGCCTCGAGCGCGATAATTATGAAGGTAAGAAAAACTACGTCCACGCTGGTGGAGGCGTATTTCATCCACCGGGCGTAGCTTCCTTTATAGTTTACGTGCCCCCAGGCGGCCAGGGCGAACGCTTCCCAGGCTATCAGGGTCCAGACGGTGCGCAGGTGTATGGCGGGATCCACCACGCCCAGGAAATAATAATTGAACATCTCGTCCGCGAAGAAAACGGCGATGGCCGCGAGGCGGATTATATTCACTTTCTGCTCTCCGGCCTTTTCCTCCTCCGCGAATAGTCCGTCGATCTTTTCTTTTTTCATAGTACCGGGGTTCAGGGTTCGTTTATGTATTTCGCCGTTTCGGCGGCCGCCACGGGCGCGAGCAGGAGCAGCGAAATAAGGTTGGGGACGGCCATCAGGCCGTTGAAAATGTCGGCGAAATTCCAGACAGCCGGGAGGGCGGCCACCGAGCCCGCCATCACCGCCGCTATCCAGAGGTACCGGTACGGCATTACGGACTTTACTCCCAGGAGGTATTCCGCCGCTTTCTCGCCGTAATACTCCCAGCCGAGGATGGTGGAGAACACGAAAGTGAGCAGCCCGAGGCTGAGCACGGAGGGGCCGATATAGGGGATATGCGAGAAAGCGCTTTTGGTGAGCGCCGCGCCCTTAAGCCCGGTCTGCCAGTCGCCGGCGCTTACCACCACAAGGCCGGTCATAAGGCACACCACGACGGTATCCCAGAAAGTTCCGGTGGAAGAAACGAGGGCCTGCCTTACGGGGTTCCTGGTCTGGGCGGCCGCGGCCACGATGGGGGCCGAGCCCAGCCCCGATTCGTTGGAGAAAAGCCCGCGGGCTATGCCGTAGCGCATGGCTTCTTTCACGCCGGCGCCCATGAACCCGCCTATGGCGGCCTGCCCGTTGAAGGCGGAGGTAAAGATCAGGCTTATCGTCCCCGGCAGTTTGCCAAAATTCAGGAACAGGATAAGGCCGCAGCCGAGCACGTAGAACACGGCCATGAACGGGACCAGTTTCTCGCAGAACCTGGCTATGGACCTTATGCCGCCCAGGATGACGAACGCCGTAAGCCCGGTCATGACCGCGCCGCTTATCCAGGTGGACAGGCCGAAGGTGTCCTTGAGCATCTGGGAGATGGAATTGGCCTGCACCATGTTGCCGATGCCGAAGGCGGCTACGGCGGTGAAGAAGGCGAAGATGACGCCCAGCCACTTGGCGTTGAGCCCTCTTTCCAGCACGTACATCGGGCCGCCGGTTATCTCGCCGTTGGGCAGGGCGATGCGGTATTTCACCGAGAGCAGCGCCTCCGCGTATTTGGTGGCTATGCCGAAAACCCCGGTAAGCCACATCCACAGCACTGCCCCCGGCCCGCCCGCGGCCACGGCCGTGGCTACGCCCACAATATTCCCGGTGCCTATGGTGGCGGCGAGCGCCGTCATCAGGGCGCCGAACTGCGAGATCTCCCCCTCGCCTTCCTTTTCCCGGCTGAAAGAGATCTTAATGGCTTTCCACAGGTGGCGCTGTATCAGCCCCAGCCTGAAAGTAAGGTAGAGATGGGTTCCGAAAAGCAGGATAATGAGCGGCGCGCCCCAGACAATGCCTCCCGCTTTTTCCAGAAACGCGTTGAAAGATTCCATGGTTTAAATTTTAACTTATTATCCGCGTGTGTTATCAGGCTCTGAAGATTCTTCGGAGGGGTGGTGAGGGGTTGCCCTGGAGCCGCTTTGGGGAGGGGGGCCCCAGCCTCATTTTCCCGGCTGGGGGGAAACCGCGCTGGGCTATGCCCGTGCCGTATCTAGAGCTATGCTCGTCAGACGGCCAACGGTTTCCGAAGCTATGCTAGTGCCGTATCGAAGAGCTATGCGCCTCAAACGGCCATCTTCCAGGGTGCGCGGGCCAGACCCCCTGCCGCCCCCCGTTCAGAACGAAACGCCGGCGGTGAGCTGCGCGAACAGTTTGGCGCCGGAGAAGGTGTATTCGCCGTTGGCGGGGCCGAGCGGGGTCATTACCAGGCAGCCGGCGGTAAAGTCGTTGAGGTTCTTGTAGTTGACGCCGGCGGAGAGGAGGCCGGTGTCGTCGTTGAAATTGTGGATATAGTTCATGTTCAGCGTAAGGTCCGTTATTATGAACCGGCTTATGCTGGTGAATAGCGCGCCGTAGTAGCGGGATAGGTAATTAGTGTCGTAAAGGCCGTTCCCCAACAGGTACAGGCCTCTGGTCCCGGCCGGGACCGCCGCGGCCAGCGGGCCGGAAAAAGCATAGATGGTCTTATCCCTGAACGGGGTTTTAACATAGCCGTCCTGGTTATAAAAGAACTCGGAGGTTACGGTAAGCCTGTCGTTGAAATTGCCCAGCCTGAAACCTTTGCTGAAGTCTATGGCCGCCTTGGTGATCCAGTCCTGGTCGTTAAGGTAGGTTTCCATTACGCCGTTGCGCTCGCGTATCAGGCGGGTATTGTCGCGGCGCGCCACGCTCACCTCGCCCGCTATGTCCACATCTCCCAAGCGGCTTGAAAGATCGTAGCCGAAGACGGCCCGGCGGTCGCGCTTGGCCCAGCCCGAGAAAGCCATTTCGGTGCGGCCGCTAAGCAGCTCGAACTTAAGCGCGCCGCCCAGGTCCCGGGCTTCGGCCGCGTTGCCGGTATCCAGGAAACCGTAGATATTGTAAGTGGTCCCGAACGGGACGTGGAATTTAAGGCCGTAGGCGCCTTCCCGCGAGCCTATCTTGGGCACGAAATGGTTCTTTTCAACATTAACCAGGTCGGTGGGGTTCCACAAATAACACCTGCCCCACTGCAGCACCTGCTTGCCGGTGCGGAAATAAACCCGGTGGTCTATATTAAAATCCAGGAAGACCTCGCGCAGGGTGGAAGTGGTCTGGTGCTGGCCGGGATAATAACTGGTCTCAAGGTTGGCAAAAGCTTTTACGCCCCCCTTCAGGCGCGCGTCCAGCATAAAGTTGCCGGTTATATAGGAGTTAAGCGAGCCCGCGCTGGAGGAGCTGTAGGCTATGTCTTCCATTACGCTCACAACTTCGCCGGAAAAGCCGATGGTCTTTTTTTCTTCCTCAACGGGCGCGGTAGAGACGGCTTGCGTGACTATTTCAGAGCTGGAGAACATCTCCAGCTCTGAAGCCGCGTCCTGGGCTAAAGCATGAACGGGGCACAGGGCCAGCGCGGCGCAAAACAGAACTTTTTTCATAAATCGATAAACC
>JAJZVJ010000210.1 GCA_021845705.1 bacterium | reverse complement strand
ACAACCGCGCCGCGCGGGCCGGGAGCCATGTTTCCGGGAAGACCATAAACGTCGCCACCGGCACCAACATCTCCCTGCTCGATATTGCCGGGCAGCTTGAAAAGATCACGGGGCATAAGATAGCCAGGACTTTCTCTCCCAAGCGCAAAGGGGATATCAGGAAAACTTATTCCGATATCTCGCTCGCCCGCAGAGAGCTTAAATATAAACCTCTGGTGGGCTTTTCCGAGGGGCTCAAGCTTACGTGGGACTATTTCTCTTCAAGGTTCAGGGGGGCTAAAAAATGATATTCAACGTCTCTTCTCCTTCCGGCTGGATAGAGGTGGTCTGCGGCAGCATGTTCTCCGGCAAGACGCAGGAACTGATACGGCGCCTTAAACTTGCCGCCATAGCGAAGCAGAAAGTGCAGGTCTTCAATTCCCACCTGGACGTGCGCTATTCCAAGGAACACCTGGTCTCGCACGACAAGTCCACGCTTGCCGCCCGCCCGGTAAAGACCGCGAAAGAGATACTTAAGGACGTGCTGGAGGATACGCAGGTGGTGGGGATAGACGAGGCGCATTTCTTCGGCGAGGAGATAGTGGACGTAGTGCAGAAACTCGCCGATTCCGGCCGGCGCGTGATAGTGGCCGGGCTGGACCAGGATTACCGCGGGGAAGCGTTCACCAACATGGCGAGGCTTATGGCGGTGTCGGAATTCGTGACCAAGAACCTGGCCATCTGCATGGTCTGCGGCAACCCGGCGCATTACAGCCAGCGCCTGACCGATTCGGGCCGCAGGATAGAAGTGGGGGCGGGCGATAAATACGAGGCCCGCTGCCGCAAGTGCTTCCAGCCGGAGAAATGAACCGGGGACGTTCCCGATCCCCGGTCATAAATTATGTATCGTTCCGAAAAATTCAACCCTACGCTGTTCGGCAAACTGTTCCACCTGGGCGCGAAGCTTTCCGAGTCCAACCGCTGGCTGAAGCTCGCCGAGGTCCTGCCCTGGGAAAAGCTGGACGCCGATTACGGGCGGTACTTCTCGGCCGGTTACGGGCGCCCGGCGAAGGACTCCAGGCTGGTGGCCGGACTGCTGATAGTAAAGCAGCTCAGGAACCTGTCGGACGAGGACGCCGTAACTGAATTCATGGAGAACCCGTATATACAGGCTTTCTGCGGCCAGGAATATTTTTCCATAGAGGACGTCATCAACCCCGGCATACTTTCCGAGCGCCGCAAGCGCCTGGGGGCGGAATTCCTGGCGCTGCTGGACGCGGAGCTGGCGGCCGCGCTTAAAGCCAATAAAGACCTGAAGTTCCGCTCTCCCCGCGCCGCTTCTCCTGAAGAAGGCTTCTGGCCTTCCCTGCTGTCAAAGATCCGGTCCGTTCTCGCCAAATAAAAAAGCGGAACCCGCGTTCCGCCCGCCTCCCCTATTCCCTATCCTTGAGTTCACTGGCTCCAGTTGGGCGTAAAGGAGTTGCCCTTCATTTCCGTAAGGGGGTGGGGGGCGCTGCCGTCCGAGTCCATTATGAAGATCTCCCGCCGCCCGTTCCGGGTGGAAGTAAAGGAGACGAACCTGCCGTCCGGGGACCAGGAGGGGTCCTCGTTGTCGCCGGCGTTGTTGGTAAGGCGGCGTATCTGGCTGCCTGTCAGGTCGGTTATGAAGATATTGAATTTTTCCCTGGTCGTTTCGCGCCCGGCGAAAACTATCCATTCTCCGGACGGCGACCAGGAGGGGGAATCGCACCAGTTGAAACGCGTAAGCTTGCGCGTCCTGCCCGTCGCTATCTCCAGCACGTAAAGCTGCGGGTTGCCGGAGCGGTCAGAGACAAAAGCCACCTGCGCGCCGTCCGGGGACCAGGTGGGGGAAGAACTGACCCCGAAACCTTTCAGCAGCTTCTTTACTTCCTTGGTCACCACGTTAAGCGTGTAGATCCCCGGGTCCTCGCCGCGCGAAAGCGTCATTACCATGGTCATGCCGTCGGGGGAGAAGCCCCCCGGGATATTGAGGCCCTGGAAGGTGGTGAAGGGGCGTATCTTGCCGGCCTTCAGGTCTATCTCGAACATGTCGGGGTTGCCCCAGCGGTAGGTGGTGTAATAGATCCTGGAGGCGTCCGCGGACCAGCGCGGCAGCAGGTCTATGCTGTTGTCGGAGGTAAGGCGGGTGAGGTTCTCGCCGTCGTAATCCGCCATGTAGATTTCCTTGCGGCCGGTGGCGTTGTTGGCGAAAGCCAGTTTGGAGTGGGCAATTCCCTGCCGGCCCGTCAGGCGCATTATCACGTCGTCCGCGAATATGTGGGCCGCGCGGCGCATGGCCCTTTTTTCGCCCTGGTAGAACTTCTCCATCACCACTTTGCCGTCGGAAAGATCGTAAAGGCGGGCGGAAAAGGTCCAGACCGCGCCGGAATCCTGCGCCCTCCCGGTGACCAGGTAGCCGGCCAAGGATTTCCAGTAGGCGAGGGATTCCCCGCTCGTGTCCAGGTTCGCCGTGGACATGGCGTTTTCTTTGAGCTCGAAATAACGGGAGTAAAGAAGATCGGCGCGGACCACCGAGCGCATCGCCTCGGCCAGCGCTATGTCTTCCGGGGTTTGCGGTCTGGCTGGATGGAACTGGGCGAGCGCGAGCGCGGTCCTCTTCGCCTCGATGGACGGCGAGACGCCTATGTAGACGTCCGTTCCCGCCCTGGCAGGCGGCGCCAGCGCCAGGAGCGCGGCCGCGAGCACCCCGGCGCTGAAATTGCGCGGCAATTTCCTTAAAGACGCGGGCCGGGGGATGAAGGATGAGGCGGAGAACATAGCGGGAACAAAAAACTAGCGTTTCTTCGCATGGGTTCTGGCCGGGGCTTTTGCGGGAGCCTTGGCGGGCGCGGCGAGCTTCGCTATGTAGTCCTTGGCCGTTTTGGCTTCCTGAGTATTGGGGAAATCCTTTGCCACGGAACGCAGGTATTTAAGCGCTTCGTCCTTTTTGTCACCGGGCAGCTTGAGCAGCGCCATGGCGTACTTAAGGCGGGCGGCCGGCACGCGCGGGCTTTTGGGGAACTTCTCCAGCACGTTGGCGTAGGCCAGGGCGGCGTCCTGCCAGTGTTCCTTGAAATAGAGCGATTCGCCCAGGTAGAAATAGGCCCCTTCCGCCGTCTCTCCGGCCGGGAACTTGGAAAGGTACGACTTGAAGCCGGTGGCGGCGCCGTCGAAATTATTGTTGAGGAAGGCGTTGTAGGCTTCGTTATAGATCTTGGCCGGCAGCAGCGAGGTCTCTACCTCCTCCTGCTGCTTGCGTATGGTAGCCCCTATGGCGTTGACGCGCTTGTTCATGGAATTATCTATCTCGTCGAGGCGCGAGGTAAGGCGGTCCATCTGGCCGGAAATGTCCTTCATACTTTCCGAAGACGCGTTGAGGTTCCCGGAAAGGTCCTCCATCTTAACGGCCAGTTCCGCCTGGTTCTTCTGCATGTTGGTAAGGCTGGTGTTCAGGTCGTCCATCTGGCTCTGCATCTGCAGCATGTCCTGCTGGGTGGCCACGCAGCCCGCGGCGAACAGGCACGCGGGCAGCAGCAGTAATGTTTTGTTGAAGGACATTTAATTGCCTTTTATTTTGGTCTCGGCGCGGCGGTTCTGCAGCCAGCAGGCTTCGTTCTCCTCGGTGCAGAGGGGCTTTTCCTCGCCGTAAGAGATAGTGCCTACCGCGCCTTCCGGCACCCCGAGGCGCACGTAATAGTCGCGCACGGCCTTGGCGCGCTTCTGGCCGAGTGCCAGGTTGTATTCCACGGTGCCGCGGTCGTCGCAGTGGCCTTCCACCAGCACGGTCCAGTCCTTGCGGGCTTTTATCAGGGCCGCGTTGGCCTGCAGGATGGCGCGGCCCGCTTCCGAGAGCTCGTAGCGGTCGAAATCGAAATTGACGGTTTTAATGGTGGCCTGCGGCAGGAACTCGCCGCCGCGGATATCACCCTCGGTGCCCGCGGTATCGGTGCTCTCCTGTATGTCCAGGGCGGGGATGGTAGCGGTTTCGGTGGTCATGCCCGTGGCTTCCGCGCCGGCGCCTTTTACGTTTTTCTTGTTGCAGGACGAAAGCGTGAAAGCGGCGAACAGCGGCAGCATTAAGGCGAGCGCAAGATTGTATTTCTTCATTACTGAAACCTCCATGGATCGTACTATCACTTATAATTTATAAAAAAACCCGCGCTGTTACAATAGGAAGGAGCGCTGCCGCCTCAGGCCGTGCGTTCGCCCAGAGCCAGGAGAAAATCTTTCAGCGCCGCCGCTTCTTCGGCGCACGGGAACCGGTCAAGGACCGGGAAAAGGTCCTTAAGTTTTTCCGAAGCGGTTCTTCTGGCCGCGCCGGAGAAGCCGCCTTTCCTGACCAGTTCGGCCAGGTCCAGGGCGGGGGCGAGGTCCGCCTCCGGCCCGTTGTTCACCGCCGCAAGCAGCTTTTCAGCTGAGGGCCCGGCTTCAGGGTCGTTCAGGGCGAGGATGAGCGGAAGCGTGAGCTTGCCCTCTTTTATATCTTTCAGGGTTTCTTTGCCGCAGGCGCCCGCGTCCCCTTCGAAATCCAGGACATCGTCGATTATCTGGAAAGCCGAGCCGGCTTCTTCTCCCAGGCGGGCGCAGTCCGCCAGCAGTTCCTGCCTGCCGGCCAGGCTGCAGGCCGCCAGCGCGCACCAGCGGAAAAGGGCCCCGGTCTTGAGCGATACTATCTTTTCCGTCGCTGCGGCCGAGATCTTTTTGCCCCTTGAATTTTCCTCTATAAGGGCGCCTTCCGCCATGCGTTTTACGGCTGCCACCAGGCTTTCCTGCAGGCCGGGGGCGGCGCGCCCGGCGCATTCTATGGCCATGGCGAACATGATGTCGCCCACCAGTATGGCCGAATTAACGCCCAGCTGGTCGTAAAGCGTGGGCAGGCCCCTCCGGTAGCGGGCCAGGTCTATGCAGTCGTCGTGAAGCAGGGAGGCCGTATGGGTGAGCTCGGCGGCGGCCGCCGCTTTTTCCGCCTTAACCTGGTCCGCTTCAAGCGCCCCGGCCAGCAGCAGGGTAAAGCGGGCCCGGGCCGCCTTGCCCATGAAACTGAATGGGTATTTTTCGAAATTGAAAACTTCCCGGTCTATGGCGCCCAGTTCGGACGCTATATAAGCGTTTACCGAGCGCAGGGAATTCTCTATGTTTCTGGCGGTTTTTTCCATATAAAATCAAAACCATTATAGCATTTTAGGTGAAGCCGGGGCCGGAGGATCCGCCATTCCCAAAAGCTCACGTAACTTCCAGCAGGCCGATTTGGGAACATGGAAGACGCTAAAATTAAAAAATCTCCCGTTTTATGACTGTCCCACGGCCAGCCGGGTGGCACGCCGGTAGACTTCTTC
>JAJZVJ010000209.1 GCA_021845705.1 bacterium | reverse complement strand
CGGGCGCGACGACTTATGAACCCACCGCGGGATCCGATATTGTCGTTATTACCGCCGGACTGCCGCGCAAGCCGGGGATGAGCCGCGACGACCTTTTGAACACCAACGCCGCCATCGTTAAGAGCGTTACCGAGCAGGTAGCGAAGTTCTCTCCGAACGCCATCCTTATAATCGTCAGCAACCCCCTCGACGCTATGTGCCAGGTGGCGCTGCAGACCTCCAAGTTCCCGAAGAACCGTGTAGTCGGCATGGCCGGCATACTCGACTCCTCCAGGATGAGAACTTTCATCGCCCAGGCGCTCAACGTTTCCACCGAGAACGTCCACGCCATGGTGCTGGGCGGCCATGGAGATACGATGGTCCCTCTTCCCAGGTTCTCCACGGTGGCCGGCATCCCGATAACGGAACTCATGACGGCGGAGCAGATCGCCGCCATAAACAAGCGCACCTGCGACGGCGGCGCCGAAATAGTGAAGCTGCTGAAGACCGGCAGCGCCTACTACGCTCCGGCGGCCGCGGCGGTCGAGATGGTTACGGCCATCCTTCTGGACAAGAAGAAGGTCCTTCCCTGCGCCGCCTACCTGGAAGGAGAATACGGGATCAGCGGTATATTCGTGGGCGTGCCGGTGAAGCTTGGCAGCACAGGCGTCATGGAAATACTCCAGCTCAAGCTCGCCGAAGATGAAAAAGCGGCCCTGCTTAAATCCGCCGCTTCCGTAAAGGAACTGTGCGGCGTCCTGAAATAAGAAACTCAAGGAGAAGGAAAAACTTATGGAAGCGAACATAGAACTTAAAAAAACACTGGCGAAGCTGGTTCCCGCGTGGAGAACCGACCTCCAGAAATTCGTGAAAGAGAACGCGCATGTTAAAGTAGACGAGGTGGCGATAGACCAGGTAATGGGCGGAATGAGGGATATCAAGGCCCTTCCCTGCGACACCTCCTACCTGGACTCCATGGAAGGCATCCGCTTCCGGGGCTTCACAATCCCCGAGGTCAGGGAAAAACTTCCAAAGCCCCTCCCCGGCGCGGTCCCGTCTCCCCTCGCCCTCTGGCACCTCCTCCTCACCGGCGAAATGCCCACCGCGGCCGCGGTCCAGGAGCTTGAGGAGGAAGTAAAGCGCCGCGCGGCAGTCCCCGCTTACGTAATGGACGCCTTGCGCGCCCTGCCCAAGGACATGCACCCCATGACCCAGCTCTCCATAGGCGTGCTGGCGATGCAGAAAGACTCGGTCTTCGCGAAGAAATACGGCCAGGGCATGAAAAGGGACGAGCACTGGGACGCAATGTTCGAGGACTCGCTGACCCTCCTCGCCCGTCTCCCCGTGATCGCGGCCTTCATCTACAGGCGGACATACAAGGACGGCAAAGCTATCCCCGCGGACACCAAGCTTGACTGGGCCGCCAATATGGCGCACATGATGGGCGTGGAGAACAAGGATTACCAGAACCTCGCGAGGCTCTACCTCCTGCTCCATTCCGACCACGAAAGCGGCAATGTCAGCGCCCACACCGGCCTGCTGGTCGGCTCGGCGCTCTCCGATATCTATTACTCGGTCTCGGCCGCGCTTAACGGCCTGGCCGGCCCCCTGCACGGCCTTGCCACCCAGGAATGCCTGAACTGGATACTCGGCCTGATGAAAGCCCACGGCGGCAAGACCCCGACCAAGGAAGAGGTGGAGAAGTACGCGTGGGAAACACTTAACTCGGGACACGTTATCCCCGGCTTCGGCCATGCCGTGCTCAGGAATACCGATCCCAGGTACGTAGCCCAGAGCGAATTCGGCGCGAAATACCTGCCGGAGGACCCTATCTACAAGACCGTGGCCACCATGCTGGAAGTCATCCCGCCGGTGCTCAGGAAGCTCGGGAAAGTCAAGAACCCGTGGCCGAACGTGGATGCGATGACCGGCTGCCTGCAGCAGCACTACGGGATAACGGAGACGGATTTTTACACCGTTATCTTCGGCGTTTCCAGGGCATTGGGGATAACCGCCCAGGCCGTATGGGCGAGAGGAGTTTTCTTCCCGCTCGAGCGCCCCAAGTCCGTTACAACACAGATGCTCAAGGACATAGCCGCGAAAGCCAAAGTGGGGACCGCGGCGTAAGCGCCGGATAAGCGCCGCCGTTAAACCGCGGCTGCCGGGCTTACCGCCGGCAGCCGCGTTGTTTTTGCGGCGCGGCCGCCGGGAAGTTGTCTTCCATAATGAGTTTTTGATATACTTTAAATTCACCCGAGGACTATCTCCCCGGTGATGAAACCTGCCCGCCATCTATTTTGGCACCGTAGCTCAGTTGGTAAGAGCGGGCGTTTCATAAGCGCTAGGTCAGAGGTTCGAATCCTCTCGGTGCCACAAAACTTTGTTTGTGCCGCGACAAGGGCTCTGCCCTTTAGACCTGTGGTCATGCCGTAACGAGCGCTATGCGCATCAGACGGCCAGGCGGCCAAATTTCAAGCGAACCCTGTTCCGCGACGCAGCGCACCAGCGGAGCGGGGTTTTTGTTAAGCGCGCCTCTCTTACGGGGCCGCACCTGAACGCGGGGGGGGGCAGACATGTCAGACATATATCTAACCAAAGACGGCTACGAAAAGCTGCAGCTGGAGCTGACGGAACTTAAGCGCCAGAAGAACGAGCTATCCGTGGAAATCAACGAAGCCAGGGAGCAGGGCGACCTGAAAGAGAACGCCGGCTATATTTACGGCAAGGAAAAACAGAGCCAGGTAATGACGCGCATAAGCGAACTGGAGCTGCGCCTGCGCGGGGCCAAGATAGTGGATAACCTCGCGGTCAACAAGGACGAGGTGCGCCTTGGCGCCACCGTTACCATGCGCGACGAGAACACCGGGGCCACGCTCATCTACACGCTTTCCAGCGCCGACGAGGCGGACCCTTCCGCGGGGAAGATCTCCGTAAGTTCGCCCCTGGCGCAGGGGCTGCTGGGCTCCGGCCAGGGTTCCTCGGTGAAGGTAAAGCTGCCCAGCGGCGAGAAACACCTGGCTATACTTAAGGTTGAGTATAAATAATCGTAAGTGTTATAATCGTAATTGCGGTTCATAACGGTTTTTTCCGCATGATCCGGGAGCGTCCGGAACCTAGGAGATAACAATGGCATTCTGGGGAAACAAGCAGGAAGGCGAAAGCCCGGAGCCGGGCCAGCAGGCGCCGGTCCAGATAGCCGGCACGCTTGAAGAAGGCTACACCGAGATCGTGAAGTCCAAGGGCAGGGCCCCGGGGATAGACCTGGCCATAAAGCTCAGCGACCTTATCCTGGAGCACGCCGTCGCCGAACGGGCCAGCGACGTGCATATCGAATCCCAGGGCACCAACCTCCGCGTCCGCTTCCGCGTGGACGGCATCCTCCAGGACATGCTGAGCTCCCCCAAGAACGCCGACATACCGCTTACCCAGCGGTTACGCGTTCTCGCCGGCTTCGACCCCGAACCCCCGACCTCTTTCCGCAACGAGGAGGGCCGCTTCCAGAAGATGCTGTCCGGCCGCGCCATCCAGGTGCGCGTCTCCTCGTTCCCCACGGTCAACGGGGAAAAGCTCGTCCTCCGCGTGCTGGACCGCCAGCAGCTCGGCCTGGACCTTGAGCAGGTCGGCCTCGACCAGGAAGCCCTCACCCTGATAAAGAAACTGATACGCAATCCGTACGGCATATTTTTCATAACCGGTTCCACCGGCTCCGGCAAAACCACCTCTCTCTACGCGATGCTCAAGAACATCAACACCCCGATGATAAACATCATCACTCTTGAAGACCCCGTGGAATACCGCCTTGAAGGGATAAACCAGGCGCAGATAAGCGCAAAAACCGGCTTTACCTGGTCGGAAGGGCTGCGCACCATCCTGCGCCAGGACCCGGACGTCATCATGGTCGGGGAGATCCGCGACTTCGACACTGCCGAGATAAGCCTGCGCGCCGCCCTCACCGGCCACCTGCTTTTCACCACGATACATACCATAAACTCCGCCAGCATCATTGAGCGCCTCTTCGAGATGGGCGTGCCGCCTTTCCTCATCGGCTCCTCCATGCTGGGAGCCATGAGCCAGCGGCTGGTACGCAAGGTCTGCCCTAAATGCTCCCAACCCGCGGCCTCGCCTTCCGAGCCGGTCGTGAACGAATTCATTAAGAACATGGACCCGGAAGAGGGGAAGCTGGTCAAAGAGCTTATTCTCAAGCCGGGCGCCGCCTACAAGGTGGAGAAAGGCTGCCCCGAATGCCGCAACACGGGCTATATGGGCCGCACCGGCATATTCGAACTAATGCTGATGAACGAGGAGATACGAAAACATATCCTCGACCACGCCCCGACCGACGTTATCAAGCGCACCGCCATACGCACGGGCAAGATGCGCACGCTGCTGATGGACGGGATACTTAAAGCCCGCATGGGGTCCACGACCCTTGCCGAGATCATCCGCGTCACCGCGACGATGGTCTAACCGTTCCCGAGCGTCTGGCGCCAAGCGGTAAGGCCGCCCGGACTTCCTGCGGACCTCATGAAGATAATGATCATCAAATTCGGCGGAAGTTCCCTTGCGGACCCGGGGAAGATCCGCCGCGCGGCGGCCATGACGCTGGCCGCGAGGCGCCGGGGATTTTCACCGGTCGCGGTTGTATCCGCCCCGGCCGACACAACGGACGACCTGCTTAACCTGGCCCGCCACACGGCGGGCGGGCCGCTGCGGCCCCGGGAGACGGACGCGCTGCTTGCGGCAGGCGAACAGATCAGCGCCGCGCTGCTCGCTATGGCGATAGAGGCGGAAGGCGGCAGGGCCATATCGCTTACAGGCCATCAGGCAGGGATCATCACCGACGCAGCTTTCTCGGCGGCCGGGATCATGACGGTGGACGCGCGCCGTCTCAACAAAGAGCTGCGGGCCTCCCGCATCCCGGTGGTGGCCGGTTTCCAGGGATTTACCCGGGGCGGCGACATAACCACCCTTGGCCGCGGGGGGTCCGACCTTACCGCCGTAACGCTCGCCCGCGCGCTGGGCGCGGCGCTCTGCGAGTTCCGCACCGATGTCAAAGGCATCTACACCGCCCATCCGGCGGTGGTCCCCGAAGCCCGTAAAATAAAGAATATTTCTTACGCGGAAATTATAGCCCTGGCGCGGCTGGGGACCACTGTCCGCCAGCTGAGCGCCGTATTGTACGCCGAAAAATATTCAATACCGCTGCACCTTCGTTCTTCATTTCATAACGAAACCGGAACTATGGTGACCGCGGAAGGCGCCGGAACCGGTATTTCCTGCCTCTCCATCAGGCACGAGGGAGCGTCTTCCCTTGTTTCCGTTATAGGCCGCGGGCTAACCGCAAAACACGCCGCCGCCGCCCTGGCCGCGGCGGCAGCAGCCGGCATCCCGGCAAAGC
>JAJZVJ010000208.1 GCA_021845705.1 bacterium | reverse complement strand
GATCTACAGCGTCAGCACCGGCAAGCTGTTCGCCGACGGCGGGGTAATACCCTGGACGGATATAGGGCCCCTGAATTCTACCGCTACCCTTACCAGCGGGGATACCTGGTACCAGACCGACCTGACTTACAGTTTTAACGCGCTTGCTAACGCCGCCTCCAACTATTTCAGCTTCCGCGCCGTGGACGTGGCCGGTTCTACCCGCACCTTCGCGGACGCTTTCGGGATAGCTAAAAACATAAGCGGGCCTAATATCACTATTTCAACCCCGGCGCCGGCCTTCCTTTCCACCTTTACCTGGGTTTCCGGGAATACGACCCCGACCAACAACCACGCTGTGCTGGGAACCGAAGTCTCGCTGCTGGATATGTTCAGCGGCCTTTATTATAACGCCGGCGGGTTCCTGTCCGGCTCGCGCGCCTGGCAGGACGCCGACGATCTTGCCAGTACCTTTACGATAACCTTTAATAACCTACCGCTGATAAGCGGCAGGCAGTACCAGCTTGTGGCGCGGTCCTCGGACTCCGCCGGGGACTACTCGCAGCTTTTCGCCACCCACACCTTCACCTTTGATTCCGCCCCGCCGTCCGTGCAGATACTCTACCCGGCGGACGGCTCCAGCGCGCTTTCGGCCGCGTCCGTCAGCGGTACGGCGGCGGACCTCGTTGCCGGCATTACCGGCGTAGAGGTGATATTCCAGAGGCTCTCCGACGGGAAATGGTGGAAGAACACCAACTCCCTGTGGGAAAGCACCGGTACCCCGCAGGCCCTGCTGGCCGGGACCACGCCCTATTGGACGTGGAATTTCCAGCCGTACCTGCGCGACTCGCTGGTTAACGGGGCTTCTTACTATGCTACCGTAAGGGCCACCGACGGCGCCTTCCCCGCCAATACGGGTTCTTTCTACTCGCAGGGTTCCACGTTCACCTATGTGGACGCCACGCCCCCGCCGCCGACAGCCACTCTCGCCGCTTCCACGGGAGCTTTCAGCGGCGCGGTCGACCTGCAATGGCGCACGGCCGGCGATAACGCGGCGACCGGCTACCTGCTGTCCGGTTCTTATAAAATAGCCTTCTCAACTTACAGCGGGGCGCCGGTCTCCACCACTACGGCCCAGGTAACCCTGACTACTGCCACGCTTACCGCCGGGGCTACCCAGCTGGCCGTGCTGTCAGGCTACGGGCTGGACCCCGCTACGCTTTACTACTTTACGCTCTGGACCGCCGACGACGCGCAGAACTGGTCCCTGCCTTCCAACGAGGCTTCTTCGGTTACCGGCTCGCCCTATTCCGGCTCGCTCACGGGCAGGGTTACGGACGCTTCCACCCAGCCGGTAACGGGCGTGCTAGTAGAGGCGCGGGCCGCCTCCGGCGCGGTGGAGGGGAGCGATTATACCGACACCTTCGGCAATTATTCCATACCGGGGCTGAACTCTCTTTATCTTACGATACGGGCGGTCTGGACGGCGCAGGACCTGGAGAGCTCCGTTTCCAAGGACAGCATCCCCAACGGTTCTTCCGGAGTGAATTTTACGCTCAGCGTTACTTACGACCTGGCCAGCATCTCCGGCTTTATCCCTGCCGGCTTCACCCCGCGCCAGGCGGCCCCGCGGCCCGCGGCCGCGCGCTATACCACTAAAGAAGTCAGGGCTTCGTCCGGCTCCGAACCTTTTGTGGAGCTCTACAGCCGCGGCCGCCGCATAGGCGCGGCCTACGCCGACCCTTCAGGAGCTTTTAATGTGCCCAACCTCCTGCCGGGAACTTACGGCCTGCGGGTCTTCAACGGCACGGCTTACAGCACCCTGGAGACGGTCAAGCTTCTGCCCGGCCAGAACCTGGTGTTCACGCCCAAGTGGGAACTGGACAAGGGGAAGGTCTATGTCTATCCAAACCCGGCCAATACGGTGGTGAACTTCCATTTTGAGCGGCCTCCCGGCTTTGACCACGCCGAAGTGGAAGTGTTCGATATAGCGGGGCGGCTGGTTAGCAAGCTGGAGAGTTTCTCGGCGGACACCCTTGTGGGCGGCAGCAAGATAACATGGGACCTGCGGAGCGAAAACGTGGCTTCCGGGGTTTACCTGTACATATTAAGGGTGCGTGACAGCGCCACGGGAACTACGGAAAAGGCAATAAAGAAATTCGCCGTTATACGTTGAGCAATTAAAAATATATAATTAAAAATTCATCAATGAAAATTAACAATGTCCTCGCTTCCCTGCTTCTCCTTGTCTGTACGGCGGTTCCCGTCCTGGCCCAGGACAGCGCCAGCCTGCAGTTCACCGTCGCCGCGCCGGACCCGGTGATGGCGGGCGATGAAGTTAAACTGCAGACGCTGGTGGTTAACACCGGCGGAACCACCTGGATGAGGGGCACATATTACTGGATCGGTGAGATCTATTCCATAGACGGGGAGGACAAGCATTTCCTGACCCAGACGGCCACGTATTCCCCGGCCGAGGACGTGGCCCCGGGCGCGGCGCAGGGCGTGCAGCTGCCTTTTACGGTGCCGGATAACCTGCAGGGCCGGCGCCTGCTGTACCGCGTCTTTCTTATTAAGGACGGCAGGCGTATTTTGATAACGGACTATAAAGGCTTCCAGGTGATAGAGAAAGAGCTGCGCCCGCCGGTACCCGAGGACTTCAAGATGGGCGGCGACGTTTCTTTCACCTACAAGAACGCAAGCTCCGACGGCTGGGGCCACAGCCAGGGCATAACCGCGGCCAACTTCGTGGGAAAGATAAGGCAATCTTCCTTCCTCTTCAATACCTATCTAGTAAGCACTTACCACAGGCCTATAACGCCCACTATAGTCCTGCTGAATTATTACGCCCCCTGGGGGAATCTCAGCATAGGGGACATCTCGCCCTCGCTTACCCCGCTTTCCATGGACGGGCAGGGCATGCGCGGAGTTTCTTTCGAACGGAACAGGGATAAGCTTTCACTAATAGCGCTGGTGGGGCGCATAGTGGCGCCGGAGGACCCGGGGCCGGACAGCGGCGGGCGGTATGCCAGGTTCTCGGGCGGCTTCAAGGCGGGCTGGCAGTTCCGGCCCAACCTCAAAGTCTCGGCGGACGCGGTGCTGAGCCGCGACGACGAACACTCGATCAATATCACCACTACCGCGCTTACGGTGAAGCCGCAGCAATCGCTGGTTTACGGGCTAAACGCGGAGTGGAAATTCCTGAACGGCTTCGCCCTTAACAGCGACTACCAGCTGAGCTCTTACAGGGCGGACCTGAACGCCGCGGACCCGGCGGTGGGGGGCTCGGCCTGGAAGCAGGAACTGAAATACCGCGCCCCGCTGTTCACAGCCAGGGGAGCTTTGTCCCGCATAGACCCCAGGTTCTATTCTTTCGCCAGCCCTTCCGTGATCTCCGACCGCCAGGTAATGGACGGAGAACTGGGTGTTTTCCCGGCGGATTGGACCACGTTCACCCTGGCCTACAACAGCTATACGGACAACCTGGATAAAGACCCGGCCAAGACCACCACGCAGCAGACCCAGACCACTTTGGCCAACATGCTGCGCTTTTTCGGCAAGACCGTGCTGAATACTTCAATTATGACCAACGCGGCCAAGGGCAAGCCCGCCGGCGTACAGGACAACCAGACCACCACGCTGAACGTCTCCGTTACGCAGCCCGTGGCCGTTCATACCCTCAGCGCCGGCTTCCAGCAGAGCGCGTTCAAGGACAAGACCGGGCTGTCGCACGACCTGGATACCTCCCTTGTCTCGCTTAACGGGGCGTTCAAGCTTACGCGCCGGCTTTCCCTGTCCGCCGGCCTGGTGAATTCCGCCACCAAGGACAAGGTGGATTTCACGACGGGCAAGAACAACAGCATTACGGCCAATGTCTCGTATTCCATGCCGCACCGCGCAATGGCCGTGCAATGCTGGACTACCCTGTCCTCGGCAAAGAACGACTCCCTGCTTACCCCGGCGGATTCCAGTTCTCTCTCGGTCAACGTGGAAACGGTCTGGGTGAAAAACCAGAATTCCAGGTTCACCTTCGGCGTAGGCGGGATCTCTAAAAAAGACAAGCTACGCCCCGCTAACGACGCGGGCGAAGTAAATATCATGACAAGGTATAACTATTCTTTCTGACGGCGCGGGCGGAAAGCAAATGAAAAAGCCCGGGACGCCGGGCTTCTTCTTTTGGAGAGGGGCGGGCCGCCGGGCCTGAACGCTATTTTCCTTTCCCCGGGGCGGCCCCGGGCCTGGCCGCTTTATCAAGCGCGTCCAGGTAGTCTTTAAGCTGTTCGTCGTCGGGCGAAAGTTTAAGGGCTTTCTGCCAGGCGCGCCGGGCCTGGGCATAATCCTTAAGCTGCAGGTAGGCGGAGCCCGCGCGCTTGAGGGCCGTTACGTCATCGGGTTCCAGCCTCAGTACGCCCTCCAGCTCCTTCACCGCCAGGTAGAACTTGGAATCGTAGATCTGGTGCAGCGCCAGGTCCTTCTTATGCTCCAGCACCCCGGAATTAGCCGGTTTCGTGTCGTTAAGTTTAAGCTGCGGGGATTCCTCCTCCAGCGCGGCCACCAGCTTCGGGAAAACCCTGTCCGCCGGGGCGAGTTCGGCGGCGTAGCGCAGCGCGTCATAGGCGAAGGGGAGGTCTTCTTTTTCTCCGAGCCAGGCGGAGATGCCGTCCGCGGCGGCGTTCCAGGCTTTAGAGGCGTTCTGCCTGGCCGGGACCAGGGCCGCGATCCTGCGCAGCCGGCCCTGGGTCTTGAGGTAGAATGGATTCGTCGGGTCCGTGGCCAGCAGCTCTTCCATCTTTATCTGCGCGTCCGAATAGCGGCCGCGCTCAAGGAGGCGGTTGAAAGACGTTTTAAGGTCGGCGGAGGACCCCGCCATCTTTTTCCGGGCGTCCTCTATCATGTTGCGCGCGGTGGTCTGTTTCGGGTCGGCCCGCAATATCATGCTCCAGTGCTCTATGGCCTTGGTGTAATCCCCTGCCACATAATAGCTGAAAGCCTTGTCGTAGTATTCTTTTATTTCGGCGTTCTCTCCCAGCGCCCCGGTACGCCCGGCCCCCCGCGCGCGGGCGGCAAGGGCGCAGCAGAGCAGGAGCGCTGAAAGTAAGGTGTAAATTCTCATGATTTTTCCTCTTGTATCTCGGCCTGCCGCATTATGATAACTTCTATCCTGCGGTTCTTAAGGCGGTTGGCGTCGCTGTCGTTGGGAGCGGCCGGGCGGAATTCGCCGTAGCCGAAAGCCGTCAGGCGCGCCGGCGGCACGCCCCGCTTGACCAGGTAGTTTATCACGGAGAAAGCCCGCATTATCGAAAGCTCCCTGTTGGAGGCGAACTTGTGCCCCAGCATGCGGGCCGAATCGGTATGCCCCTCTACTATGACCTGCGTATTCATCTTCATCAGGCTGTCCGCTA
>JAJZVJ010000207.1 GCA_021845705.1 bacterium | reverse complement strand
AAGTGTTCGTGCCTCCTCGGCCGAGGAGGCTTCCGTGATGTCGTATTCCTCGTACCAGAGCTTGAAATCGGTACGAAGGTCCTTATTGTCGTCTACGAAAAGTATTTTACCGCGCATATTTTACCCCGTTCCGCCTGATATGCACGCCCAACCCCGATATAGCAAAATTTTATGCGGCGCCGCGCAGGAAAAGCAGGGCCTTGCCTATGGTGTAGGCTTCCTGCCCGGGAGGCAGTTTGGCCAGCAGTTCCCGCGCCGACTCCAGGTTCTCTCCCAGGGTCACTATGGGCGGCTCTTCGTAACCTCCCGGGCGCAGCTGCGGCAGCCCGGCCGCGGCCAGCAGGGCGTTGCACAGGCAGACTTTTCCCGCCGTGTTCTGAACCCTGCCTCCCTTTGCCACGAACGCGTCGACCGGTTCCGCGGAACAGCGGTAGCCCAGTTCCCCCTCCGGGGTAAGATAATTTACCTGCAGCAGGCCTATATCGCACCTGCGTTCCCGTGCCTTGTAAACCCGTTCCTCGGAAATGGTGCCCGGCACCTGCGCCACCTTGAACGGAAAACCGGTAGGCGAGGCCATAACGTTGGCAACTTTAAGGTTTCCCGAGGCCAGGAGTTTAAGCACCTTGGACCGTAAAGCCGGGGCCATCCCGGACTGGCCGGAGAGGGCGGCAAGCGTGCCGAACTGTATGCCGGCGGCTCCCAGCGCCTTAGCTTCCTTCAGCCGCTCCCGGCTGGCATAAGAGCCGGCAAGCCAGAAAGGCCTTCCAAGGCCGGCTATCGCGCCTATATCCGCCTTGTCCTGGTCCGTATAGACCAGAACGGGCTGGCCCGCGCCGTCGAAACGCATTTTGGCCGGGGCCGCGCTATGGCCGCCGGCTTCGGAGCCCTCCACCACGAAGCCGTAAGGGCGCGTGGCCGGGTTCCCGGCCAGCGCTTCCGCCAGACCGAAGGAAGAGACTATGGCAAGGAATTTGGGGGCCTCCAGGACCGGCGCCGCGCCGCCCAGCAAAGTGTCGGGACGCACGGCGGCGTAGAAACAGCCGGAATCCGAACGCGAGCCGTATACTTTGAACGACATGGCCGCGGGGGCGTGCCTGGAGAGCTGCTCTATCATGAAGGGCATCTCGTCGGGGCTGCCCGCCCCGACCAGCACATAGGCCGCGCCGGCGAGCATGGCGCCGTACAGCGCCCACGGGAGCGGGCGCTCCACCTTGCGGAGGAAATTTATCCCCACCGGCTTGTCGTGCCCTTCCTTGGCAAGCCACACTTCGGCGAAATTAGCGGCCAGCACCAGCACCTGCATCTCCCTCGGCAGTTCCCAGAAGGAATCGGGCCCGGGCCTGAAATTCTCTATGCGCGTAAGCCTGCACGGGGAGACGGGCTTGTACGGGGTCCCCGGGGCCCTGCCGCCCTCTATGTAATACTTGTCGAAAAGTTCCCAGACGGGGGCGGCAAGCGCCGGATGTCTCCGGGCGAGTTCCGTGAAAGCGCGGCGGACGTTCCCGCCGGGGTCCCCGTCCTGCAGCAGCCGCGGGTATACTATCTCGAGCGCGGTGCCGGAGACTACCCCCAGCCCGCCCATCATGGATACTATCCTCGCAAGGACCCAGCAGGAGATCCGCACTCCCATTCCTCCGGAGATTATCTCCGGGTCCGGGCTCACCGTGTAATTTTTGTTTTCTGTATTCACTTTGCCTCGCAGACCTTGTTTAAAAATCGTCTAGCCGGCTACGGTCAACATGCTCAAAGACGGAAGATACGTCACCAGCGCCAGCATGATGAGCATTATCAGCAGGAAGGGCCCCGTAGCGCGGTACAGTTCCGGCAGCCTTTTATTGAAGCGCGAGCTGGCCAGGAAAAGGTTCAGGCCGAGCGGCGGCAGCATGTAGCCTATTTCCAGGTTCAGCAGGAAAATTATACCAAGGTGCACCGGGTCTATGCCATACTGCGCGGCCACGGGCACGATTATCGGCACCACGATTATTATGGCCGAGAAGATCTCTATCATGTTGATCACCAGCAGGAAAGCGTTAAGAAGTATGAGGAACAGGACCCTGCTGGCGACGAAAGCGTGCAGCCAGGCGAAGAGCTTGCCCGGGATCTGCGCGTCGATGATGTAGTTGGTAAAGCCGAGCGCGGTGCCGAGCACCATGAAGATGGCTCCCACCAGCAGCATGCTTTTTACCGCTACGCGGGGGATGTCGCCGAATAATTTAAGGTCCTTGTAGATCAGCACCTCGGTCACCAGCACGTAGAAGGCCATGACGGACGCGGCTTCGCTCGCCGTGAAAAGGCCGCGGTAGATCCCGCCTATGATTATGAAAGGCAGCGGTATTTCCCAGGCGGCGGCGCGGGCGGCTTTTTTTACGTCGGCAAAGCGGAACGGCAGGCTTTTTATGCCCGCTTTGCGCGCGGTGTAGAAAGCGTAGACGGAAAGGACCAGCAGCAGCAGCGCGCCCGGCAGCAGCCCCGCCTTGAAAAGGCTGTCGATATTTATTTTCGCCACGAGGCCGTAAAGTATTATCGGCAGGCTGGGGGGGAACAGCAGGCCCAGGCTGCCGGTGGTGGTAAGCAGCCCCAGCGTGAATTTCTCCGGGTAGCCCTGCTTGGAAAGCATGGGGTAGAGCAGGCCGCCGAGCGCTATTATGGTGACCCCGGAAGCCCCCGTAAAGGCCGTGAAAAGGGCGGTCGTGAAAAGGGCTACTATGGCGAACCCCCCGGGCAGCGCGCCGAAGAGAGCTTCCGCGAGGGCCAGCATCCTCTGCGGGGCCCTGCTTTCAGCCAGTATATAACCGGAAAAAGTAAACAGCGGTATGGCTATCAGCGCGGGCAGCGAGGCCAGGCGCAGCATCTCCACTATGACCGCGGAGGAATCTATCTGCGCTCCGGAGAAAAGGTAGATCGAGCCGGCGCCGATAAGCGCGAAGACGGGCGCGCCCAAAAAGGCGAGCAGCAGTACCAGCAGGCCGACCATCACGCCCATGTCTTCTCCTCTTTCGGGCGGAAGAGGCCCATCAGCGCGTGATAAGCGATAAGCGCGAAAGCCGCGGGAATTATTATCTCGGCCCAGCCGCCGGGCACTCCGAGGCGGTCTATATAAAAAGCGATGGAGCCGGCCCCGAATTCGTCGCGGATGAACTTATAGGAAGCGTAGAAGAGAAGGCCGGAAGCCGCCGCCGTGAAAAGGCCGACGAAGATTTCAAGGGGACGGTGCAGGCTGACTGGCGCTAATTTGACGAACGCTTCCAGGGCGAAATGCTGCGAATAGCGCGCGGCCAGCGCCGCCCCGATAAGCCCGGCCCAGAGGACCATGTGCCTGAGCAATGGGTCAAGCCAGACTACGCCGGAGTGGAAAAATATCCGCAGCAGCACCTGCATGAAAGAAAAAGCGACCATGGCGAAGATCAGCCCGACCACCAGGGATTTTTCGGCCCTGACAATATAATCTTCTATTTTAAACATGAGGCGCATAGTATCATTATTCCAAATGCCCGCCCCTGTCCGCAAGGCTTGTGTGTATTATGTGTGGAATATGTGAGGGGAAAAAGCGGCATAAGACTGTGTGCCTGAAGCGTTACGGGGGTTGCGCATATGCCTTCCCGGGGCTATAATTGAAGTGCCCCGGAAGTCCCGGGCCATATGTCTGAAAATACGGAACTTGACCTGCTGCTGGTGGACGACGAGGACGGCCTTTTCAGGGCGGCGGATACCGCGTCCAAATCGGACGCCATCCCGGACGCGGACAGCGGAACCCTTAATATGCTGGTCTGCGCCGCCCGCTGGGCGCTTGAGCCGCCGAAACTGGCCGTTCCGCTGCTTTCCGCCCAGGCAAAGGCGGCCGGACACAGCGTGGAATCCATCTATCGCCCTTTCCTGCCGTGGAAAAAAAATAAGTTCCGGCAGCTTCTCGGGCGCAGGCCCCTGGCGGCCGGTATTACCACCGTGGCGATGTTCGACCCCGCTTCCGTAGAGCGCATCACGGCCGAAATACGGAGGATAAGCCCGCGGACCGTCGTAGTGCTGGGCGGCCATGGCGCAGAAAACTCCCCGGAGATACGCGCCCTGGGCGACCTGTATATCAGCATGCACGGCGAGGGGGCATTGGCGGACGTGGTTACGGCGCTCAAGGCCGGCGTCCCGCCCGCCCGCGTGCCCGGTGTGACGGCGGCCGGCGGCGCGCTTACCCTGCATGGCTCCTTGCGCTACGAAGGCTTGCGGCGCGTGCTTTATCCTGATTGGGGCGCGGCCAGTTCGGCCTGCCGGCGATATCCCTTAGAAGCCTCGCGGGGCTGCCGGTTCAACTGCGCTTTCTGCGGGTTTCCGGGAAAAGCGGGGCAGACGTTCCGACCGCCCGGGGAAATAGCGGGGGAAATGCTCCATGCGCGCAAGCAGCGCGGCATCAGGCGTTTCGAATTCGTGGATTCCTCCCTTACCTCGGACCCGGGGTTCGTGCTGGCGCTCTGCTCCGCCATCCGCAGGTCCGGCCTGCGCGCGGACTGGAAATGTTTTGCGCGCCCGGACGCTTTTGACCGTTCTCCGGAACTGGCCTCCGAGATGGCCGCGGCCGGCTGCAGCAGGGTTTTCATGGGAATAGAATCCATACACGACAAGATACTCGCCGGGATGAGGCGGGGCATGGACCGCGCGGCCGTGGAACGCGGCCTCGGAAGGGTTTTTAAGGCCGGCATAAAAGTGCATGGAAATTTTATAATCGGCTTCCCGGGAGAAACGGAAGCGACGGTGAGGGAGACGGCGGATTTCATAAGCCGCAGGCCTTTTTCTTCGGTTTACTTGTGCACCTTCGGCATGTCCGAGGAAATGAGGCTGCTGGCCGCCAGGGAGCCGGCCCGCTACGCGCACCTGGCGGGCAGGCCGATAAAGGGCTGGAGACACGACGGGATGGACTATTCGGGCGCGTATAAACTTACGCTCTGGGCCGTGCGGAAGATCAACATGTCGAAGCTCTGGCTCACTGCCGCCTCGCCCGCCACTAACGATCCGGCCCGCCCGCCGTTCTGAGTATTTTAAAATCCGCGCGCCGCGGCCCCCGCCGCGTCCTGCGGTATCCCGACGGCGCTCCAGCCGTATTTGCGGACCAGCCTGAACAGGCCGCGGAGTATGTGCAAGAAGGTCCGCACCGGCATGGCCCGGCCGGTCTGCGAGCCCGCGTTAGGCCCGGCCGGCTGCGGGCCGCTCCGGAGCCCGCCGTGAAAAACGAAGGCGTCCGGCGCCACGGCAAGTTTCCAGCCCGCCCTGCGCGCCCTTATGGCGTAATCCACTTCCTCCAGGTAGCCGAACCCGAAGCCTTCGTCCAGCGGCCCCAGCTCCTCGTAAGCTTCCCGTTTCAACAGGGTGCAGAAACCCATCAGCCAGCCCGCCTCCGCCGCGGGCAG
>JAJZVJ010000206.1 GCA_021845705.1 bacterium | reverse complement strand
CTCGATCATAGCCCGTATGCTGGAAAAGCGTCTCGGCAAACGCCGCATCCTCGAACTTTATCTCAACGTAGCGGAATGGGGCAAGGGGATATTCGGAGCGGAGGCGGCCAGCCGGGCGTATTTCGGGAAACCCGCCTCCGAAATAAACCCGGACGAGGCGGTAGCGCTTGCCTCGATCATGCCCAGCCCCGCGAGGTGGAAAGTGAACAGCACCAGCAGAGGGCTGATCAGGCGGCGCAACAACATACTCTCGCGCATGCGCACCTCGGGGTATCTGCCTGAGGAAATAGAGAAGACCCTGGCCGAAACCCCGCCCGCCCTGACCATTTCCACCGCGCCCGCTCTCCTTGAACCCGGCAGGTAAAGCTTAAGAACGGCAATAGCGGGACGCACATGACGAGACGACTTATTAGTTACGACCCCGCTCCCGCTGCGGCCGGACCGCAATAACGGCAGGCGCGTCCCCCGGCCCCCCTTCGGACCCTTTTCCCGCTATTTTGGCCCCGCGTGGAGCGCCCGGTGGACCGCTTTCAGGACCTCTTTGGTAGAAAGTATCTTTGCCAGCGTGCCCCGGCAGTTGGGAAGCTTTGCAAAACCGTTTACCAGCCTCGGGTCCGCCCCGAGGGCGGACAATATGATAAAGGGGATCCCGGAGGTCTTGCGCATATTCTTTATAGCGACGGCGACGTCATGCCCGGTCATGTCGCCGAGATTGTAGTCCAGAAGCACAAGGTCGGGAAGATAAGAAAGAGCCAGCTTCACGCCGGCCGCCCCGTTCGCGGCGATCTGCGTTTTGTATCCCTCTATCTTAAGACGATCAGCCAGTATCCAGGCAAGTTCCGGATTGTCCTCGACGATAAGTATTTTCATGGTCCAGCGGCCGCCAGGCCTAATCGCCTTTGAAAACAACGCCTTCGAAAGCCCCGTCCTTTACTTCCACCCAGCCTTCCTTGCCGGCGCCGCGCACCAGCGCGCGGCCCGCGCGCTTCTTCGGAGCAGAACAGGTCCTGGCGGCCGGAACGGCGCCAAAAAGCGCCGCCGATACCGCCAAACAACCCGACAATGCAAAGCGCATAAGATCTCCTGACCGACATTAAACCCGACCTTCACATTATTCTACAAAACCGGCCACGAACAAAACCGCCGGGGAAACCCGGAGAAGTGCGGACGTTCACCCCCTTCCCTGGAAGTGGAACTAAATCAGTTAATTGGGGATACGGGCCATTGAAGACCGGCGGCTTTTCGCTTAAACTTAAAACAGGAGCAGGAGCGAAGTCTGAAAGGTACTCCCTTAAATGATTTCCCTGCGAAAAACGAAGCAAGAGCACAAAAAGGAGAAAATTATGAAAACCGACAAGAATAACAGGACGGTGGTGGTCTGCGGAATTACCGGCACGCAGGGCAACGCGGTGGCCAGGGAACTGCTGAACAACGGCTACGACGTGCGCGGCCTTACGCGCAAGCCGGAGAACGAAAGGGCCAGCCAGCTTTCCGCCCTCGGGGCGCAGATCCTGAAATGCGACCTTAACATGACGGAAGACGTGTCACGGGCGCTCAAAGGCGCCTGGGGCGCTTTCGGCGTTTTTACCTTTATGGAAGGAGGGACCGCGCAGGAGGAGGAACAGGCGAAGCGCTTTGCGGCCGCGGCAAAAACCGCCGGCGTACAGCAGTATGTCTACAGCTCCGTGGCCTCGGCCGACAGGAAGACCGGGATCCCGCACTTCGAGAACAAGGCGCGGGTCGAGGACTACTTAAAGAGCCTGGGGCTCAAGTCTTACACGGTACTGCGCCCCGCGTTCTTCATGGACAACTTCCGGAGCCCCTGGCTGTGGCCGGCGCTGGAGAAGGGCCGGTTAGCCATGGCTCTTAAACCCGGCACAAAACTGCAGATGGTGGCGGCGGAAGATATAGCGCGGTACGCGCTTTTGGCGTTCGAAAAGAACACCAAGCTTAACCGCGTCGCCATCGACTTTGCCGGGGATGAACTGACAATGCCGGAAACGGCGGAGACGCTGACCGAAGCGCTTGGCAGGAAGATACAGTACACCGAACAGCCCATAGCGGACGTGCGCGCCGCAAGCCCGGAGATGGCCGCCATGTACGAGTGGTTCAACCGCGTGGGACTGAATGTCGACATCCCGGAGGTAACCAGGAAGTACGGAATAGAGGCTATAACCCTGAAGCAGTGGGCGCACAAGGTTAAGTGGCCGGTCGCCGCGCATTGATCCCCGCGGGCGCCCCCCCTTCTGCCGCCGCCCCGGGAACCCGGGGCGGCAGAGGGGTCTTAAGACCTGCCGGCGAGGGCGGAGCCTATAAGCCTGGCCAGGCGGGTGGAAAGGTCCGGGTAGCGCTTGCGCAGTATTTCAATGTACTTATGCCCCAGGGTGGTAAGGGCTCGTTAAAGAATAACTGACACGTTTGGAGGCCCATATTTAAGCCGGATGCAAGGCGCGACGAACGAGCATACCGGCGGTCTGTGAGCGAGGAGCAACGCGGCAGCCGGCTCAAAGATGGGCCTCCCCCGGGGGGCTGAGCCGCTTTCGGGCTGCGCCTTCGCGTGATTCCGCTAAAGTACGTATAGTACATGTCGCTCCATCTCGCTTCGGCTCGCTCCAAAATCGGCTCAGCCAAACGTGTCAGTTATTCTTTAACGAGCCCTAAGTTCCCAGGTGCGCGCGTCGTACAGCAGGTCCTTCGTTACCTTGGGGGTGGGCACAACATCCAGGAGGGTGACATAAACTACGCGTTCTTCCAGAATATCCCTTTGACCGGCGCAAGCGTTGGAGGAAGTTGAGCACTTGAGCATCAGGAAATGACCGGCCTCGTCTATTCTGCCCAGCGCGAAGGCCACGGAAGCCGGGAAGAACCGGTTGGGCTCGGCCGATTCCAGTTCTTCGTTGCGGTGCCTGAACTGGAGGATGAACCCCTTCGTGGTAAGGCTCCAGCTCTGAGGCGGTATTTTCTTGTTGTCGGAGTCGGACGCTTTGGCCGCGGCCCGGGATCTTTTGGCGGCCAGGGCCGGGGGCGTAACGGAGAGCAGCAGGCCGGAAAGCAGCATGAGGGACAGGATATATGGGCGCATGATTTTTAGTTTAGGCTATATAAAAGCCGCTTGTCAACGAACGGAAAACGAACCCTTTCCGCTCTTATAAACAAAACCGCCGGGCTTCCCCGGCGGTTCTGGGTTATTTGCTGAAGCTTCTCTACTGCAGGGTCAGTTCATCGCTCTTGATGAAACCTTCGGTCCAGTTCCCGGCGCCTAATTCGGCCCTGCGGACCTTGTAATAACTGCCGTCCTGGCCGGTTATCAGCACTTTCTCGCCGTGGTTAAGCGTTGCCGCCGTACCGGGGAAGAACCAGGTGGCTTTTTTCTTCACATCGGTGCCGTCTTTGGCCACGACGCCTACCTTGTTGGGGTTCGTCCTGGTATACATCTGGCGGAAATCGCCTACCGGCTGGCCCTTTTCCGTAAACGTCACGGTAAGGGCGTCCGCGTCCGGAGCTACCACGTCGTAGAGCTTACCTACCCAGAGGTTGACCACGGCCTTAGAACGGCCGGCCACGGCGTCGGCTTTCAGATCGGGCACTAGGGTTATCTCCCCGCGCTCGCTCTTGACCACTATGGCCATATTGTCCGACTTCTGGAAGCCGAAGTTCCTGACCTCCACCGTCATAGCGACTTTCTCGCCCGCCTCGAACTTGCCGTTCTTGTTCTCGTCGTAGAACGAGATCTTGGCGACCTTAAGCACCGAGTTCTCGCTGTAATACTTGTCCGCCGACGCGATACCGGACTGTTTGCCCGCGGCGAAAGCGCCGGGGTACACCTCGGCCGCCGTCTTTTCGTAGCCGGCCTTGTAGCCGAGCTTGGTCTGTTCGGCGCAGCCGGCCGCGAAGCCTTCCTTCTGGCCGCTAGCCTGGCCGTTGCTCAGGCCCTGGGCCCTCTGGTCGGCATATTCCATCTTGCTGTAGCCGTCGAAGTAGGAATTGTACATCGTATTATACGCCGACTGGTAAGCTTCCTGGTAGCCCCTGTCTTTGCCTTCGGCAAAGCCGGCGCGGTAGCTGTTAGAGTACTGCGCGTCGTAGGCCCACCTGTACGCCGTCTGGAACCGCTCGTTGTAGCCCTGCCGCTTGGCGAACTCATACGACTGCTGGTAGCTGTTGCGATAACCCTCCTGATAGCCTTGCTGATAGGCCTGCTGCTCCTGCGGAGTAGTATAGCCATTGCGGGCCAGCGCTATGGGAAGACCGGTGGTTGAGCCACCCATAAAGCCGCTCTTCGCGAAGACCCCCCTCGTATCGAGGGAAGCGTTCTGAAGTTCGGCCTCCCGCTGGCTGAAGCCGGCCTGGTAGCCCGCTTTCTGTCCGTTCTGGGGCTCTATGGTAGAAGCCTCGGTCTGGCCCTTAGCGTATCCCGCGTTGTAGGAAGCGGCGTCCTGCAGCCCTGCCTGTTTAGCGGTGGCAAAAGCGGAGTTATAGCCGCTGGTGTAGCCCGCGTCATAGCAGCGCTTCTGGCCGGCTGCGGTACCGTTAGCGGTTCCGGCGTTCTGGCCGTCCGTGTTGCCTTTCTGGGTCCCGGCGGACTGATCTACGGTATAGCCGTCCCTATAGCCCGTCTGCCGGCCGGCGGTATCGCCCTCATAATAGCCCCTCTGGCGCCCTTCTCTTTCTCCGGAGTCAATGCCGTCTGAGTAGCCTCTCTGGCGTCCTTCCCTGTCGCCCACCGCGGCGCCATCCCGTAAACCGTCGTTGCGCGCCTGGGTGGTATCTACCACCGGCGGCTGGGGCTGCGGCGGCTGAGGAGGCTGGGGCTGAGGATGCGGCTGGGGGCCGGGCTGCGGATGCCATGGGCCGGGCTGGGGCCCGGGCTGCGGATGCGGCTGGCCGCCGTGGTCGCCGCCGGGCTGGCCAGGCCACCCGGGGTGCTGCTGTCCTGGCTGGCCAGGCTGCCACCCCTGGGGAAATGGTTTACCTTGAGAATCTTTCTGTTCCTGCAGGAGTTGCTTGATAGTGCCGTTAACATCCGACAGTTGCGTAACCCCGTCGCCTGATGCAAAGATCACGCCCGAGGCTAAAATAAGAGTGGGAACCAACGACATCGCGCAGTATTTTTTTTTCATTAGCGCACCCCTGGTTTCCGGCTTTCCGGAGATATAGAACCGATAAGACATTGTAGCCGAACCCCGCATAGTCAGAAAGAGCAGAAAGGCCCAATGCCGGCAGAAAAAATGGCGCGCCGGTCCTAGGCCCATTGGCCCAAGGCAGGCCTCCCCTTCTTCTGGTTCCCTGTAATTACATGCCTAATAAACGGCTAAACGGCCAAAACAAAACCGCCGGGCTTTCCGGCGGCTCGGTATAAACATTAATGACCGGTCATTTAGTGATCGGAGATCGG
>JAJZVJ010000205.1 GCA_021845705.1 bacterium | reverse complement strand
GCGCCGAAGGAAGGTTCTGATATGAAACTTCCGGTAATATTATTGGCCGCGCTGCTGGCCGCCTGGCCCGCAGCGGGTCGGGAAATAAAGAACGCGCCCGGCAAGGACGGGCGTATCGAGGACGATATCAACCTGCCCTTCGTTAACGACCCGGCTGTTCTGGGTTCCTGGCGCGCCGTGGACTTTGTGGGAACGCCGGGGTTGTTCCGGCCCGGGAAACGCGCCTGGCCGGGGAACCTGTACCTTAAAGAGCTGGTCTTCCTGCCGGACGGCAAAAGCCCCAATTCCTGGCTGACCTGGACCAAAGGCGTGGTAATGCACCACGGCGACAAGACCGCCAGCCGCTACACGGTAAAGAAAATAGGCGGGCATGAATATATGTTCTTCGAATGGAAGAGCGGAGATTATACGATACGGCACCGGAAGCCGGATTATTATGTGCTGGAAAAAGAGGCCGGTATAAGGCGCGATAACATAGACCTTCCTTTTAAAGACGATCCGGCCGTGGTGGGTAATTGGGAAAGCGTGGATTTTGTGGAAAGCCCGGAGAAGTTCTACCCGGCGGCCAGGGCCTGGAAAGGGGACCTGTACCTTAAAGAGCTGGTTTTCCTCCCGAAAGGCAAAGGGGGCGAACCCTGGTGGACCTGGACCAAAGGCGTGGTAATGCACCACGGGGATAAGACGGCCAGCCGGTATGAGATACGGAAAATACAGGGAACGGATTATCTGTTCTTCGAATGGAAAAGCGGGGATTACGTCTTCCGCGGGGCGAAGCCGTCCTATTACGTGCTTAAGAGGAAATAAAGGCCAGGTCTCCGGTTAAAGGCCCCCGCTGGGGCCTTTTTCTTTGTAATACTTCCGGGGCCAGTGCGTAGTAACTGCTGGAACGGATAAACAGGAGGCCTTATGAAAACTGAATTACTCGCGGCGGCGGTGCTCATCGGTTTAGGCGCGCTTTGCGCGGCCGGGGAAATAAAGATAAACACTACGGAAGTTGACGGCAGGCTGGTGGACGACATTAATCTGCCTTTCGTTAACGACCCTGCCCTGCCAGGCAGGTGGGACAGCGTGGACTTTGTCCGGGACCCGGCGGATTTCAAGCCGGGCGTAAAGCTGTTCGAAGGCGACCTCTACCTGAAGAAGCTGGTGTTCCTTGAAGGGGGCAGGACGGCGGCCCCCTGGTGGACCTGGACCAAGGGCGTGGTGATGCATTCCGGGGACAGGACCGCGGCGCGTTACATAATTAAAAAGCTCAACGGAGCCACTTATATGTTCTTCGAGTGGAAGAGCGGCGATTACTCTTTCAAGCACCGGAAACCGGAATATTACGTGCTGAAGAAGAGCTGAGCGCGGCGCGGGCCTACCCCGCCGCTCTGCCGCGCCTGAAATAGGCCTGAGCGGGCCATAAAAAAAGAACACCCGGGTTCTGCCCGGGCGTTCTTTTTCCCTGTTTCTAAGGCTCAATACCTGTAATGGTCCGCCTTGTAGGGGCCGTCCTGTTTCACGCCGATGTAGTTGGCCTGTTCCTTGGTGAGCTTGGTCAGCTTGACGCCTATCTTCTCAAGGTGGAGGCGGGCCACTTCCTCGTCCAGGTGCTTCGGGAGGCGGTAGACGCCCACAGCCATCTTCTTGGTCCACAGCTCCAGCTGGGCCAGGGTCTGGTTGGAGAAGGAATTGCTCATTACGAACGACGGGTGGCCCTTGGCGCAGCCCAGGTTCACCAGCCGGCCCTCGGCCAGCAGGTACAAAGAGCGGCCATTGGGCAGGTCGAAGCGGTCCACCTGCGGCTTTATGTTGACCATCTTAACGCCCTTGGCGTTCTTAAGGGCTTCCACCTGGATCTCGTTGTCGAAATGGCCGATATTGCAGACTATGGCCTGGTCCTTCATCTTGAGCATGTGCTCCAGGCGGATAATGTCCTTGTTGCCGGTGGTGGTGACATAAACGTCGCCTATGCCGAGCGTGTCTTCCACGGTGGTCACTTCAAAGCCTTCCATCGCGGCCTGCAGCGCGCAGATAGGGTCTATCTCGGTAACGATAACGCGCGCGCCGAAGCCGCGCAGGCTGCGGGCCGAGCCTTTGCCCACGTCGCCGTAGCCGCAGACTACGCATACCTTGCCGGCTATCATCACGTCGGTGGCGCGCTTGATGCCGTCCGCCAGGGACTCGCGGCAGCCGTAAAGGTTGTCGAACTTGGACTTGGTGACGGAATCGTTCACGTTGATGGCGGGCACCATCAGCTCGCCGGCCTCGTGCATCTGGTACAGGCGGTGCACGCCGGTGGTGGTCTCTTCCGAGACGCCTTTCCAGTCCTTCACGGCGGTATGCCAGCGTTTATTGTTCTTCTTCAGTTCCGCCTTCAGGCAGTTATTAAGTTCCTGCTCGTCCTCGCCGCCGGCTTTGGCGTCCAGGATCTTCGGATCCTTTTCCGCGGCCACGCCGCGGTGCAGCATCATTGTGGCGTCGCCGCCGTCGTCCACTATAAGGTGGGGGCCCCTGCCGCCGCCGAAATCAAGCGCGCGCTCGGTGCACCACCAGTATTCGGCCAGGGTCTCGCCCTTCCAGGCGAACACCGGTATGCCGGTGGCGGCTATGGCCGCGGCGGCCTGGTCGGAGGTCGAGAAAATGTTGCAGGAGCACCAGCGCACTTCGGCGCCCAGGGCGGAGAGCGTCTCTATAAGCACGGCGGTCTGGGTGGTCATATGCAGCGAGCCCATCACGCGCGCGCCCTTGAGCGGTTTTTTAGCCGCAAATTTCTCGCGGATGGCCATCAGGCCCGGCATTTCTTTCTCCGCTATCTCTATTTCGCGGCGGCCCCAGGGGGCCAGGCTCATATCCTTAACCTTAAAATCGTCAGTCATGGTTTTCACCTTCTCCTTAAGTGCGTTGCTCATAGCGCCTCCGTGCCTTTTAAATCTTGGTTAATTATACTTTTTCCTGCAGCCGGGGGGGAATAGGCGGGGCTGTACGGCCTGGGGAATTCCCGGTTCGCGGACCTGCCCCTGAAGTTCCGGCAAGCGCTTAGTTTTTGTATTATAAATAAAACGAGCGGCAATCTTAATGCATTCCAACTATGCGCGCTGGGTTAAGTCAGGATCGCGAGGTCTTATGTCGATACACATAGAAGAGGTTAGAACAAAAAAACAGCTGAAACGGTTCATTGAATTCCCCAATGCCTTATATAAGGGCGATCCCTGCTGGGTCCCGTCGCTGTATTTTGACGAGATGGCCACCCTGGACCCTAAAAAGAATCCCGCGTTCGATTTCTGCAGGACCAGGTACTTTCTCGCGTATAAGGGGAAGGAAATAGTCGGGAGGATAGCCGGCATTATAAATGAACGCTATATAGAGACCTGGAAGAATAAATACGCGCGTTTCGGCTGGGTCGATTTTACGGAAGATTTCGGCGTGGCCGAAGCGCTGTTCCGCACGGTAGAAGCCTGGGCGAAAGAGCAGGGCATGACGGGGATCCAGGGTCCCATGGGCTTCACCGATTTTGACAAAGAGGGCATGCTGGTAGAGGGCTTCGACGAATTAGGCACATTGCCCACCATCTATAACTACCCCTATTACCCCGGATATCTGGAGCGGCTGGGCTACGCCAAGGAAGCCGACTGGGTCGAGTACAGGATACATATCCCCGCTACGGTCCAGCCGGATATTCTCCGTATAGCTAATATCGCCGAACGCCGCCTGAAGCTAAAGGTGGTGCGCCTGAAAAGATCGAAGGACGTACTTCCCTACGCGGGGAAGATCTTTAAGCTGCTGAACGAAGGGTATAAGGACCTGTTCGGCTTCGTTCCTCTGAGCGCCAGGCAGATAGAAGCCTACACAAAGCAGTATTTTTCTTTCATAAACCCGGCTTTTATAAAGCTGGTGGTCGACGGCAGCGACGAGCTGGCAGCGGTGGCCATCACTATGCCGTCGCTGTCCAAAGCGCTGCGGAAGTCAAAAGGCAACCTGCTGCCGTTCGGTTTCCTGCATCTTTTAAAAGCTATCAGGCGCAGCGAGGCGCTGGACCTTTACCTGATAACGGTACGTTCGGATCTGCAGGGCAAAGGGGTTAACGCCATTTTAATGCGCGAGGCCCAGCAGGCCTGCATAGACCACGGCATCAAAACGGTGTACGCGGCCCCGGAGCTTGAGACGAACAGGAACGTGAGGGGGCAATGGAAATACTACGAGAACGAGCAGCATAAAAGGCGGCGCTGCTACACGAAGCTGTTCCGGTAGGGATTCTCCGGCGCCCTGACCGAACGCCGGGATAAAGCATGAAAGTCTTTTGCGGCTCTTAGCGCAACAACTGCAGGATCTTTTCCAGCGGATAGAAAGATAAGAGTATAAGAACTATCCCGAGCGAAATATTGATGGCGGATTCCGCTTTTTCCGAAATGAATTTGCCTACGCGCAGCAGGATGAAAGAGAGCAGAACCAGGTAGGAGGCTATGCCCGCCCCTCCCGAAAGCACGAAAATAACCGAGGTTTTTGCGGTGAAAACCGACAGTATCCCGAGTTTTTTTATGATCTCGGCGTAAAGAAGCCACCACAGCATTATGGGCGAGTTCGTCGCCGCCAGCGAGAATCCCAGGAGCAGCGCCAGGCGTGTGTTCCCCGGTACCGTTTTCGGCCGCCTGATGCTTACGTGCCTGCCATAGTGAAGCAGCGTGTAAGCGCCAAGCGCGAGCAGCAGCGCCCAGCTGACCAGCCAGAAAGCCAGCATTACTCCGCTGTTCCGCAGGAACGGGGCGATGCCGAACAAGGCGATGAACCCGTACATGACATCCGAAGCCGCGGACCCTGCCGCTATCATCAGGGCCTGCGGCAGCTGGCCTTTAAGGGCGCGCTTGGCTATCTCTATCTGGGTCGCCCCCAGGGGTATGGCGGTCACAAAACCTATCAGATAGGCTGCGATGATCAAAAGCGGTATTTCCATGAAGCTGTTCCGTCCGCCTGGACGCTATCCTTACCTGGCGGTACTCTTCTCCGGTGAGAGGGCGGCATCCGAGGTCTTAAAGTGTTTTTCCAGGTATTTGAGCCTTTCCCTGGCTAACGTCCCGCCCCGCTAAAGAGAACTCCCGCTCACGGGCCGGGCCTGTCTATTTCCAGAGGCGGCCGTTGAAAGCTTTTTAAAACTTTCAAAAACCTCCTGCGCCGATATTTTCTGCATGCCGGAGACCTTGTGCAGGTAGAAAAGGCTCTTGCATCTGCAGTCGAACTTGTCAATAACGATATCTTCGGGGTTAAGCGGCATGAAATTCTTGGGAGCCGGGCCCAGCAGGCTTATGCTGCGCAGGTCGGCGAGGTGGGCCATGTTCCGCGGCCCGCTGTCGATGCCTATGAAATAGTCGCACAGCCGCATTGCCAGCATAGTGGCGCGGAGATCTATTTTGTTTATCAGTGAGCGCACTTCAACGCCCAGGCTCGCACCGATCTGCTT
>JAJZVJ010000204.1 GCA_021845705.1 bacterium | reverse complement strand
CTATAAATTTGCGCGAGTAGTAGGGCCAGGCTTCCGTATTCCCCGGGCCGGTGTCGTCGGAAAGCGCGGAAGCGTCTACCGCTTTCACTTCAAGCGTATACTCGGTATCGCCGGCGGGCCAGGCCACGTCCGTCATGTAGTCCCAGTTCCAGACCGGGCCGGAGCCCGAAAGCGAGACACTCTGCCAGGCCGTCTCGGAGGAAATATTCACGAAAGAACCGCCGTTCCAGTAGTAGGTGACCCCGGCGGAAAGATACCCCAGCCTTATCTGCGCGGCTTTAACGCCTGAATTAACCCCGGCCGGATTATCCAGTGCGGTGCCGGAAAGCTGCGTAGAATTGGCGGTTTTGCCTATGAGGCCCCCCGTGTAGCGCCCGCTCACCCCGTCCGCGTCGTTAAGGGGCCTCGCGATGACCGAGGAAGGAGGGTTTTTGTCTATCTTCACCACCATCGAGGAAATATCGACACCGAAAACGTCCTGTGTGTTAGAGGCCACGTCCTGCGCCCTTGCCAGGATAAGATAGTTGTAGCCGGAAGCGAAAGACCCGTCAAAGCCCGCCGGCGAATAAATCCAGGAAGTGGCGTTCGGCGACAGGAAACCGTTCGTCCCGTTTACGTCTATCCAGTTCGGGTTGGTCTGGGTAAGCGAGAAGGCCGAGCCGTCGTACCAGGTCTGGGTACCCGCGAATTTGCGTATGGCGACCTGCATTTTCTGGTTCAGGTGGTCGTCCAGCGCGGTGCCCGACAGGAACGGCAAAGACCTCACGCCGCTTTTATCCGCGTCGAGAGGGATAACTATCCTCGAAGTAGGCGAGGAGACGTCAAAAGTAAAGGAAACCGGGGAAGCGGACCCCAGGTTGCCGGCCTTGTCCATAGAGAACAGCTGCACTGTGTAGCCCTTATCTTTCTCCCAGACGGCGTTATTGATGAAATAATCGGTCGAATAAGTCGCCAGGCTGGCGGTGAACGTGGCGACCAGATCGGTATAGGCCCCGCTCAGGGCGGTGAAGGTAGAGGCCTGCCAGTTCCAGTATTCGTTCAGGCCCTGCCGCTTGACCCTGAAATAGGTGGAGGCCAGGGTCCCCGGGAGCACATCAGAGACCGGGCCGGCAAGTGAGGGCAGAGATTTCAGGTACGCCCTGTCCGGCATTGTAATCCCCGCCACAGGCAGGGTCGAGTCTACTACGAACTCGGCGCCCGCGGCCCCAGCCTCGGTCAAGCCGACCACAGTATTAAGGCCCTGGGATTTTACCCTGTACTTTCTGTTCACATTCCACAGGGCGGACGGGATGGACCAGGTCCAGTTGGTTCCGTTGAACGTGTTGACACCCGTATAACCGGTAAAACTCCCGGTAGAAACCCACTGGCCGCCGTCCCAGGCCAGGTCGTCGGCCGTATTTTCGGCCAGGTCGGGGCCGTAATCCACCATCCTCACCTGCACCGTATCCGCGTAAACGGCCGTGCCGGCTATGACCGGGGCCGGAGAACTGTTCCAGTTGGGAATGGAGGCGTCCGGAGCGGTTATAACCGAAACCGGCGCGGGAGTTTTAAGCGTGAACTGCATGTACGGCCCGGAACCGGTGCTGCCGGGTTTTGCCACTTCGTTGCCGGCCTGGTCCACCGCCTTGGCGAACACCTTGTAGGTTATTCCGGCGAGGCTGGTCACCCACGTCGGCGTTGAAACGCCTGTGGCCTGCCACTGGTTCCCGGCCTGGATAGTGGCGTCATAGAAGATCTCCGCCCCGGAGTCCCAGGCCATAGTAGCGGAGTTCCAATACTTGACGGTGTCGCTCTTCAAATACGAAACCCGCACTTTATCAAGCGTGCCCGGCGGGGTGTCGGAGGCCGAGCCCTGTATGGTATTCACGTCAATCTGAAGTGTCGAGCCGTTCACCGGGTAAGTAATGGTCGAGGTCGGCGTCGTAAAATCCGCCTTGATATTGGTGACGGTGCTGTAAACCAGCTGGTAATTGGAGGCCTTGTCCACCGCCCAGGCGTTCACCTCATAGATCTCGCCGGTCTGCCAGGGCGCGGTGTTCAGCTGCCACCAGGTGGCGCCCGAACTGAGCGTGCCATAAGCCAGCACGCTGTTATCCAGCGCGGCCGCGGCCCAGGAAGAGCCGGCCACGGTCCAGTACTTGCCGGCGTTAGGCCCGGCAAGCTGCTTAACCAGCACATGCACGTCCTTGACCATGCCGTAAGGCGTATCATAAGAACCACCGGTTATCTTGCCGGTCTGGCTTATATAGCCGTTATCGTAAGGGTAGGTTATAGAGCTGGTCGGCGCGGTTATGTCGTAAACGAAGGTGGACTTTACCGACAGGGTTTCCTGGTTGGTAGCCAGGTCTTTGGCCTGGGTTTCAATAGTGTAGCGTTCGCCGTCTATATAGGCCGCCGCGTAGCTGCCTATAGGCCTGTTCCAGTTGGCAAACGGGGCATTGGCCGAGAGCGGAGCCGCGGGGGAGGCCTGCCAGCCGATGCCGTTCCAGTAGTCGCCGTTGGTTTTCCTGAAATAAAGCGTAACCTCGTTGATCCCGGAAAAGCCGTCGAAGGCGGTACCCCATATGGTCATAGGATTGGCCGTCAGGTTCAGGTGGGAACCGTCGGCCGGATAGGTCACCGCCGAAACGGGAATTTCGGTGTCGAACTGGAAAGCGGCGGTGGCGTAAGTTATATCCCAGTTCCCCGCGGCGTCCATCGAGCGGGACCTTATCCTGTAATGCGCGCCGCTCGTCCAGGTGGAATCCTGCACGGCGTAAGACCAGGTGGCGGAGGTGGCCCACACGCTGGCCGGCGGGGTTATCCACGGCGCGTCGTTATCGGAGGCACAGCCCGCCGTGTTCCAGGGCGGGGTAAGGGAGGGGTCATAGCACTTGTTCTGGTCGTAATTAAAGATGCTGAACTGCACCGCGCCTATGGAAGTATTGTCCCCGGCGTAGCCGGACAGAGTCGTCAGTGTCCTGTACGCCGGCAGGTAAGGGGCCGTGAGAACGCTGACGGGCCGCTGGTCGAGGAAATCCCTGGTAGAATAGACCACGGAATAGTTCCCGGCGTAGTCCAGCGCCTTGGCGGAAACCGTATACGTGGTCTTTTCAACCAGCAGCGACGGCGGGATGGTGTAGTACCAGGAGGTGGGACCCATCTTAATGGAATCGTTCCAGGTCTCGGGCGCGGCCACCCAGGCCGAAGAGGCGGCGTCCCAGTAGCGTATGGCGGCGCCTGAGCCGGTGGAGATCCGCACCTGCGCCTTGTTCAGACCGGCCAGCGCGGCGTCGGCCGTGCCGTAGATATTGGTGTTGGAGTTAAGGGACAGCTCCGTCGGAGTGGTTATAGCCACCAGCGGCGGCGTGTTATCCACTATAAAGGTCCTGGTGGTATAGGCGGTCTCCCAGTTCCCCGGCCCGGTATCGTCCGCAAGCCTGGCGTCATCCATCGCGCGCGACTGCAGCCGGTATTCCATGTCTCCGGGGAGCCAGATCATGTCGGTAAGGTAGTCCCAGTTCCAGGCGGGCGCGGAACCTGAAAGATTAGCGCTCTGCCAGGCGGTATTTCCGGTTACGGTCCAGGAGCTGAAAGCCGCGCCTGTCCAGTAATAAGTGTCGCCCCCGGATAGATAGGAGAGCCGTATCTGCGCCAGGGCCACACCGGAACTGGTGGAGGCGGGCTGGTCATAAGCCGTTCCCTTGAACTGGGTGGAGTTGCCGCTCTGGCCTATGAGCCCCGGCTTGTACCTGCCGCTCACCCCGTCGCCGTCGTCGGCCGGGACCAGGGCGGCGGTGACGGGATTATCCTTGTCCACCCGTATCACCATCGACGAGATATCCACGGTGAACTGCGTTTGCAGATTGCCGGCCGTATCGGAGGAGCGGACCAGAACAAGGTAATTGAACCCCGAGGCGAAGGCGTTGTCCAGGCCGGCCGGGGCATACACCCAGCTTGTGGCGTTGGGCGAAAGAAAGCCGTTAGTCCCGTTCACGTCTATCCAGTTGGGAACATCCCCCGTGATATTAAAGCCGGTCCCGTCATACCAGAATTGCGTGGGGCTGTATTTGCGCACGGCTATCTGCACGCTCTTGTTCGACAGGGCGTCAAAGGCCGTCCCCGAAATGGAGGGCAGGGAGCGCATCCCGTTCTTGTTCGCGTCGAACGGCACTACTATCCTGGCCACGGGAGGCGTTTTGTCGTAAGTGACGTTAACGCCCACGCCGGGCGGGATATCGGCTTCGACCGGCTGGCCGGCGTTAGGCCCGTATTCCCGGTTCTGCGCCAGGTCATAGGACCAGACGACTATTTTATACGTCACGCCCTCGTTGGCGGCATTATCCAGATTGGCTTTCAGCGCGGCCGGCAGGGTGTATGTAAAATTAGTGGGATAACCGCCCGCGCCCGTGTCGTTATAGACCTCGTACCACACGGGGTCGGTGCCGCCGAAATCAACAGTGGACTGCTTCCACCAGCCCGCGGGAGCCGTCACTCTTTTTATGGCCACGCTCACCGTGTAAGTGCCCAGTTTCGCCTCAAAGTTCCTCACGCCGTAACGTTCGTCCGAGGCGGTGCCGTAGAGCTGGGCGAAACCGGTGGTAGTGCCGGCCAGAGGGTAGGTAACGGTGGCGGTCGGCTTCTCTATATCGTAGGCGAAAACGGCCTGCGGCACGGCCGAGGGATTCCCCGCGTAATCGGCCGATTTAGCTTCTATCTTATACTGCTTGTCGTTGGTGAAATTGAGCAGGGCGTCATTATACTGCCAGGCGCCAAGGGTGCCGCCGTTCGCGCCCAGCCACCTGGGGCAGCCGCCGTAGCCGCCCGCCCCGTTATAGCAGGTCCCCCCGGCTATATCGGTTATCTGCACCGTTACCGTGCTCACCAGGGACAGAGGTGACGCCTGGCCCGGCTGGCTCGACGCGCCGGCTATGGGCGTTGACAGGTTTATCTGCGAATAAACCACGCCGTTAAGCGGATAAGAAAGCGTAACGGCCGGCGGCGTTATGTCATACGTAAAAGTATAGGTCGAGTAGACCGAGGAATAATTCCCGGCGTAATCCAGCGCCCGCGCCGAAACCGTATAAACCACGTCGTCCTTAAGCATGGCCGGGGCCACGGTGTAATACCAGGAAGCGGGACCAAGCACAGCGGACTGATTCCAGGTTTCAACCACCGCCGTCCACGCCGAACCGTCCCAGTACCTTGTCCCGTCCACACCGGTCGTGGATACCCTTACATACGTCATCTTATGCCCGGCCAGCGCCGCGCCGGCCGTGCCGCCTATGCCCGCGATATTGTTTAAAGCCTGCGCCGTGGGCGTGGTAATTAAGACCGCGGGCGGCGTGTTGTCCACTATGAATTTGCGCGAGTAGTAGGGCCAGGCTTCCGTATTCCCCGGGCCGGTGTCGTCGGAAAGCGCGGAAGCGTCTACCGCTTTCACTTCAAGCGTATACTCGGTATCGCCGG
>JAJZVJ010000203.1 GCA_021845705.1 bacterium | reverse complement strand
CAGTTCCTCAATGTGGCCAACGACTTCGCGGCCGCCATGATGGCCTCCGGGGACAAAGCCGGCGTGAAAGCCGCCATAAACGGCGCGCAGAACTACGCCGTGTACGAGAACCACGACCTGGTGCACTTCGCCCAGCTTATAGGCGCCAGCACCAAGGACGCCAATGTGAAGGCCAAAGCCGCCGCGTTCGCGAACTATATCACCGGAACCCTGGTGATACACAACCGCGCGCTGCCTTCCAGCTACAGCAACTCGCACGGCCTCTCCGGGTATATGCCCACCTACGGCTTCAACGGCGATTACAACTCGCTGGCCTGGGCCGCGGCCTCCAAGTGGCACGAGTTCATAGCGTGGTACGAGGCGAATTAAGAAGTTAATTCCCCTTGGATAAGGAAGGGCCGGCTTAAGCCGGCCCTTCTTTTTTTATGCCTTTCTGATTTCGGCATAGGCCATACGGCCCAGAGAGGTCCGGGTCCCCGGTCCCTTGTTGAATATCAATAGCAGGCTAAACTATACGTATGAACCGTAAGGCAAGCAAGAGTCCGGAGGGATCTATGATACGCAAGCTTTCGATATCGGCCGTGGCTGTTTCGCTTTTCGCTTCGCTGGCCTCTGCCGGGGTTAATTTCAACGGGGACAGTTTTAATATCAAGGAAGAGATCGGGAAGGCGGATATGTCCGTTCCGGAACCCGCCCAGGACAAGAACGCCGTTCTGGATTGGCTGCTGGGCAAAAAAACGCCGGCCGAGTGGACCATAATGGTCTACGTGAACGGCAAGAATAACCTTGAGCCGTTCGCCATAAAGGATATAAACGAGATGGAGCAGGTCGGCTCTAACGCCAAGCTGAACATAATAGTGGAGATGGGCCGCATGGACGGCTATGACGCCTCCAACGGCGACTGGAAGACCACCCGCCGCTACTACGTCACCAAGGACACCGACACCCAGAATATAGGTTCTAAGATGCTTGCCGACCTGGGGGACGTGGACATGGGCGATTATAAAAGCGTCGTAGATTTCGGGACCTGGGCCAAGAAAGCCTACCCCGCGAAAAAGTATATGCTGATAATCTGGAATCACGGCTCCGGCTGGGAGAAGGGCCTGAACCAGAGCATCACGAAGGGTATTTCTTACGACGAAGTGACCGGCAGCCATGTAAACACCCCGCAGCTGGGCCAGATACTCAAAGGGATCGGCGGCGTGGACGTTTACGGCTCGGACGCCTGCCTGATGCAGATGGCCGAGGTGGACTACGAGATAAAAGATTCCGTTAAGTTCATAGTGGGTTCCGAGGAGACCGAACCCGGCGACGGCTACACCTATAACACCTTCCTCGGCCCGGTGGCCGCCAACCCGGCGATGGGCCCCGAGGAACTGGGCAAGGCCGCGGTGGCCGCCTATGCCGACCACTACCAGCAGAATAACGAGGGCGCCACGCAGAGCCTTGTTAAGGCGGATTCGGTCGCCGGGCTGCTGCCTCTTATGGACAGCTTCGCGGCCGCGGTGACCGCCGCGGGAGAGAAAGATCTTGCTAAGAGCGCGCGGGACGGCGCGATGAAGTACGCCATAGCGGAGAACAAGGATATTTCCGACTTCGCCAGGCTGGTGCTGGCGGGGACCAAGAGCGATGACGTGAAAAAGGCCGGGCAGGCCCTGATGAACTATATCAGCTCGGAGCTGGTCCTCAAGAACCGCACCAGTGACAGCCCCGGCAACGGCTGGAGCGACCCGGTAGCCTACTCGCCCTCAAAGGGGATCTCGGTGTATATGCCCTCTGGAACCCTTGGCGACGGCTACGCGGACCTGCAGTGGGCGAAGGCTTCGCAGTGGGACGAGTTCATTAACTGGATGAACCAGCCCTAAAAGTTACAGGCTTAAAAAAGGGCCGGCTTAACCGCCGGCCCTTTTAGTTTGTGCGCCTGTTCCGGCACAGGATAGTCTGCGGAAAGGGAACTTGGCGGAGTTTTTGTTATCATGGATATAAGCCGGCCAGGGGCCGGGCCTGTTCCGCCCGAGTTTAAAGAGTGTTTATGCCTTTAACCAGTATTTCGCCTCCGTCAAAGCGCGGCCTGGATATACTCCTGGTCAGCGACGAAGATTACGCTGAATCCCCGCCGGCCTCCGGCCGGCTTTCCCCGCTAATACGGCTCCGGACAGCCCTTCTCAGGGTCACGCGCTGGGTGGATGTCCAGCCGCCGCGGATGGGAACGGTGCTGCTTGCCACCTACGCCCGGCAGGCCGGGCTGAACGCGGCGGTCCTCAACAACGTTCTGGCTTCGCCGCTGAACCGCCTGCGTTTCAGGCGGCTGCTGCGCGGCGGGCCGCTGGCCGTAGGAATAAGCACGGTCGCCATAAAATATCCGGGAACCGCGGAAAAAATAGTTTCAGATATAAGGCGCTATAGTCCGGGTTCGGTAATAATAATGGGCGGCCACGGCGCCGGCTACGCGCCCGAAATGAGGAAATACGCCGACATAACCGTGACCGGCTACGGGGAGAACGCCCTTGTGCGCCTGCTGGCCGGGCTTAAGAAGGGCCTCGCCGCGGACTCCGTCCCGGGGGTGGAGAGGGGGGGCGACGGACTGCTGGCGATGGGCGGCGACGCTTATTACGAAGAGGGAAAACCGATGCTCTTTCCGGACTGGAGCATTGCGGGCAGCCCGGTGAAGGAGTTCCCGGTGGAAGGCTCCAGGGGCTGCAGGTACAATTGCTCTTTCTGCACGACGCCCAACAGGAAGCGCCAGGTCTTCAGGCCGCCCGCCGAGGTCCTGGGAGAGGTTCTGAAAGACATCGGCGACTACGGCGCCGCCCGGATAAACTTCGTGGACGCCAGCTTTACCACGGACCCCGCGTTCATCACGGAATTTCTCTCGCTGGCGGCCGGGCGCCAGCCGGGCTTCGACTGGACCTGTTTTTCCCGGGTCGATGATTTCACGCGCCAGCCCGGTCTTCCGGGGCGCATGCGGCGGGCCGGCTGCCGGCTCAGCTACCTTGGCGTGGAATCCATCCACGACGATATCCTGGGCAGGATGCGCAAAGGGTACGACAGGAAAACCATAGAAAAGGCCTTTTCAAGCCTGGAGGGCCTTAAGGTGCATGTCAATTTCATCATCGGCTTTCCCGGGGACACGGCTGAAAAGGTAAGGGAAACGGTGGATTTTATAGAGAGATTTTCGCTGAAGGAAGTGAGCATCACCCCGCTGTATGTCCCGCCCGCGCTCTTCGAACAGGCGCGGCTGGACCCGGAAAAATTCTGCCGCCTGCGGGGAGAATTTGACGATTCCTGGGCGCACGATACCATGGACCGCGCCGGCGCCGTGGAACTTGCCGACTGGGCGCGCCGGCGCCTGAACCGCGGGAAGTTGATCCCTATGGCCTATTGAGGCCGCAGCCGGCGTTCACCGTTATAAACCGCATGGTCCGTTCCGGGACATTTTCCACGCGGCGCTGGGCCTTTGGGCCCATGCCCGTTTTTGCTTTTCCTGTTATATTCTTAACAAGCCCCCCTGTAATATCCGGGTGAAGTTCAGAGAAACAGGAAACGGAGTTATTATGAGATCGATAATGTCCCTTCTTTTAAGTCTTCTCCTGGCGCCGGCTTTCCTTTCCGCCGCCCAAACCGGCCCCGGACTTTCTTCTTCTTTCCTGCAGCTCAGCGGCGGGTCCGTCGGCGGCCAGGAGCCGGATATGGTACCGGTTCCGGAGGCTGTCCCGGCCGATGACGGGTTCGAGAAAATGTTCGGCGCCGGCGGCCAGACCTGCTGCAAGTCCGGCGAGGAATGCGCCAGGGTTAAAACGGAAGGCTTAAGGGCCATCGGCGCGGACTCTCCGGACCTGGGGGCCGCCCTGGCGGCGTTCAGGACAATGACAAAGAGCCGCTGGTACGTTACTTTTCCTGACGGCAAGCCTTTGACGGACGGCAGCGTGGGCAGCATGTTCATAACGCGCAAGAGCTTTATCGGCTCTTACCTGTTCGATCTGAAGAGCATGTCGGTTAATATCTCCTGGAACCCCGACCCCTCGGTCAATCTGCCCAAGGGAGGCGTTCTGACCCAGAAGATAAGCAAAGTCTGCTTCTCCCGGGACCGCGTCACCGTAGTGGCCGGGCTCGGCACTATAGGGATCGGGCCCGAACCGCTTTCCGTCCAGATACAGCCTTCGCCTAACAGCGGCACGGACGTTCCCGTCGTCAGGAAAGGCTATCTTCTCCTGAGCGAGTACGGCCAGTACCTCTTCAGCTCGGACGGGAAATAATAAACCGGACCTTACCTACTGGTGCATCTACGTAAAGTCCACGCTCGCCAAATTGTCTGTTTTCAGAGGGGTACCGTATAGTTTTTGGTGTTTATTATATTCTTATTGGTCTTACCGGCGTCCTTCGGCGTTTTCAAGAAGAACGCTTGGTGCGGATGGAGCTTTGAGGCACAACTTCCCCACGGCCACAAGCCGGCCGACCAGCGATTGATCCGCCAGGTTTACGCCCCCGAACAACCGGCGCCGGCGGCCCCTGCGCGGCCGCGCGTTCCCCTCTGCCGGCGTTGGTAGTCCGCGTTAATAGCCGGGCTTTATCCGAAAGATTATCGAAGAGTTTTTAACGCGGCTTCTATTTCTTTAAGATCTTCCGGGCTCGCTGAAAGCGCTCGTTCCACGGTGTCCTGTATCGTTTTGGCATGTTCAAGGGCGGCATTCATCGCCTTCTCGGTCTTTGCGTTCAGATTTTCTGCCAGGCGCATAGCCAGGCGGGTGAGATTCTTTTCTGTTTCAAACTGGAGCTGCCCGAGGAAATGCCTGAGAAAGAGTCTTTTAAAAAGCCTGGTGGGGATCAAAAACCAGAGCAGTTCCAGGTGGCTGTCAAAAACCTGCGACACTTTAACGTCCGGACGGGGAAGCTTTTCAAATTCAGGTTCGAACCTGCCGCGCGGAAGCCTGACCCCCAGCGCTTTTTCGGCTTCCAGCGAGAGCCGGGCTGTAAAATCATCCGCCATTCCGGCGAAAGCGGCGGTTGAATTCCGGCTTATTTTTACGAGCCTGCTGTTTTCCACTTCAAAGATGATTACGGTCTTTTCCGAAAAGAACGTTTCGAGCTGTATGTCATAGGTCCGGGACATCTCCAGCAGATTGAGCGGGCGGGACAGGTTTTTTCTAACCGCAGCTTCCAGTTCTTTTCCCAGGCCGGGCCTGTGCGCCAGGACCAACTGCTCTATCTCCTGCCTGGCGGCACCGGCAACCCGCGCGTATATGGCCCTGAAATCCTTTTTAAGCGTTTCAAAACGGGCTTTCTGTTCACGCGCGAGCTCCTTTAACTTCTCCCGTTCTTGCGCCGCTTTAGAGGCTGCGGCCGCGGCTGCCCGCAGGTAATCTAGTATGGCAACAAATTAATTATGCAACATAATGCTTTCGCAATTTAGTGTCCGCATCCTGTCGCGTAAATTTCCACACAATCTTGC